>JALOMC010000146.1 GCA_025455665.1 Chitinophagaceae bacterium
GTGGGCGAAGAAAGCGGTACACTGGAAGAAGTGTACGAGCCGTTTTTGATACAAGAAGGCTTTTTGCAACGCACCCCCCGTGGCCGCGAAGTAACGGCCAAGGCTTACAGCCATTTGGGCCGGCCACGGCCGGGTGGTGCTGCCAGTGGGTTGTTGTTTGAGTAGGGTGGGCTGTCATGGTGGACAAAAGATTTGAGGTTGGCCACTTAATTGAAATAATTCCAAAGCGATAGTATATGTGCTAATCGTTGATGATTTATCAGAAGCGTATTCAAATCATATGATCCGTGGCTGGTATTTGCTTTGGTTTTTAAAAACAACCAGTAGTTATAGTTGACTATTTTCAAGCGAAATTGAGTTGGTGAAAGATAGCTACCTGTATGTAATAATGCTATATTCGGCAAAACAAAATGTTATGAGCAAATTTGTACTCCGAAATGCATTTGTATGCCTGTTGGCAGCAACTATTTTCTCGGCTGATGCCATGGCCGCTTTTACACTTCCGTATGCGCAGCCGGTGGCCAGCAAACAACTGGAATATTCTGAAAAGCTGACAAAGAAAGAAGTGGAAGCTTTCCTGGGGCGTAAGATGACGTCGATGGAGAAACTAGGCTTTCGGCTGAACAAGAAAAAGTTTGTAGCGCTGACCAACTATACCATGGGCATGGCTGCACCTGCGGCCGATAGCGATCGCACCAATGGTTGGGCAATTGCCGGCTTCGTTACCAGCTTTTTCATCGGCCCCCTTGGCCTGATTTTCAGCATCATTGCCCTGGGGCAAATCAAGCGAAATGGCGGACGTGGTTACGGTCTTGCTATTGCCGGTCTGGTACTTGGTATTATTGGCACCTTGGGCCTTATCTTCTTGCTGTAAGACGGCTTGCAAATTCGTTGGTAACATGGGGTACAGCCGAAAGGTTCGTACCCCATGTCGTATCCGTACGTTGCATTATTTTGTCAGGCCGGCCCGTCGTCTGACGCCCGCCTTCATATCATTCTGTCGGCAGCGGTGCAACACTATTTCGGTAATCAGTTTTGTTGGCAGTGGTATATCTACTGGCAATTGAATGGCTCCTTTCGAGCAATGGTAGGCCTTCAGCTGCGCAGCAAAAGCGCTGACGCCCTCGGCCGTGGGGTAAAAACCAATGTGCGACTGAAAGGCACCGAAATAAACCAGCACCCAACCTGCGCATTTCCAATAGTTGGCTGCGGTGCGGTTCATCAAAGCTGGCAATGTAGGCGTCTACCGTGCTGAAGGCGGTTTTCATAGCAGGGGTAAGATAAACATGTCTCGATTTGTTGGGACACTGATTTTCACGGATGAGCGGATGTTCGCGGATTTTGGTTCCCTCAACCCCGCCTCTCCCCGAAGTGAGAGGAGCTGAAGCAGCGGGAGGCCTGACAGCGAACGTCACTCCTCCGCCATCTGCCGTCTACTCGCAACACCAAACAACCGGCACCTTCGTGCCACCGTTGCCTAAAACCGGTACCGGCTGCTGGCGTGAAATACCTGCTGGCGCAAAAAGCGCAAAGCGCCCAGGGTGCGCAGCAGCGGGGCTCCTATGCGGCGCCACAATAGCCATACCAGGCCAATGGCCAGCACTGCTGCCACTAGTATGCCCAAACCGGCCCCAATGGCTACAATGGCCCAGCCGCTGGGATTCCAGGGAGTAAGCCAGGCAATGATGCCGGTGGTAAACGTGCCAGCCAGCGCAAACCAGCCAAACCAGAACAACAGCAGCAGATTGCGAATTTGTTTCATGAAGTGAAGAGGCGTTTTTGTGATACTACAGGCAGGTAAGGCCTGTATTAGGAAAACTTTGGCGAGTGGCGTGCTTTGTTGCCACATAAAAAAATCCTCCGGCGAACTGCGCCGAAGGATTTTGAAAATTTGATTCGAAAGATCGGCGGGAAGCACAAACAGCCAGCAGCCTGATCACTAATTACCTAATCAACCAATTAACCAATTCCCAATCAACTCGCCTCCTTCTCCACCAGCCGGAAGCCGTTGCCGTGAATGTTGACGATTTCAAGGTTTTCGTCTTCTTTCAGGTATTTGCGCAGTTTGGCAATGTACACATCCATGCTGCGGCCGTTGAAGTAGGTATCGCTGCCCCAAATTTTCTTGAGGGCTTTTTCACGGGGCAGCAGGTCGTTTTTATGCTCGGCCAGCATGCGCAGCAGTTCATTTTCTTTCGGGCTCAGCGTTTGTGTACGGCCGGCTATGCTTAGTTCCCGCAGTTTGGGGTTGAAGTGGAAGCGACCCAGGTCGAACTCCATGTTTTCCTGTTCGCGGTTCAGCTCTTCGTTTCGCTTGAGGATGGCCTGAATTTTGTGCAGCAAAATTTCGCTATCGAAAGGCTTGGTGATGTAGTCATCGGCGCCCAGTTTGTAGCCCTGAATGATGTCTTCCTTCATGGTTTTGGCACTCAGAAAAAACAAGGGTATTTCGGGGTCTACGTCGCGTATTTCTTCGGCCAGGGTGAAGCCGTCCATATTGGGCATCATCACATCCAGCAGGCAGATGTCAAATTTTTCACGCTGAAAAGCTGCCAGGCCGAGGCGGCCGTCCCGCTCCAGGGTCACGTCGTAGTCGTTCAGCTCCAGGTAGTTTTTCAGCACCATGCCAAGATTGGTATCGTCTTCGCACAGCAGTATTTTGTATTTACGGGTTTCCATAATGAATGGCGATTTGTACAAATAAAAATAGAAATAACCGGGTGGCCGTCCAATAAATTGTTAATGAGGCGCTTAGGTGCTGCGGCAGTACCAGCGGCAGGCTGCCTGCCATTTTGCAGGCTGGCAGCATCAAATGCATGAAATTTGCCGGGGCAAAACCACCAAAGAAGCTGCAATATGCTACTGACACCAGATAACCGACTAAAAAAGCTGATAGTAATAGGCGACCGCGTACTGGTGCGCCCCGGCAAGGCTGATGAGCGTACCGCCAGCGGCCTTTATTTGCCGCCCGGTGTGCAGGAAAAGGAAAAGGTGCAACAAGGCTACGTAATAAAAACGGGGCCTGGCTATGCCATACCGGTGCCGGCCGACGATGAGCCGTGGAAAGCTGAGGAGGAGCAGGTAAAGTACATTCCGCTGCAGGTACGGGAGGGCGATCTGGCCATTTTTTTGCTGAGTGGTGCCACCGAGGTGATGTACGAGGGCGAACGCTACTACATAGTGCCGCAAAGCGCCATTTTGATGCTGGAGCGGGAGGAGGACCTGTAGGGCGCCTGCTACCTTATCTTTAGCACCGGCATCGAAGGAAGTGGCACCTTGCCCGGGCCTGCACACTGGCGATGGGCTGCGCTGCCTGTAGGGCCTGGCCTCGATTCAATAGAGGCCGAGCGACAGCGAGCCCGAAAGGGAGCGAACAGCAGCCGGGCCGTGCAAGGCTGTAGACAGCCCCAGCGCAGCACAACTACTTTCATGCCTGTCTTGTTTTGTGTTGATGCCGACCTGCACCAGTAATAATTTTTGACCAGCTGAATACTGCCCGCCTTGGAAACGACCGCCCCCATACTGAAGACATACGACCTGAACGAAGAGCAGGAAAAGAAGGAGATACTGCGCAAATACAGGGCCCTGCTGCGGGTGCTGAAACCCAAGCTGAAACCCGGCGACCGCGAAACGCTGCGGCATGCTTTTGAAATGGCTGCCGATGCACACAAAACCATGCGGCGAAAGAGCGGCGAACCCTACATTTTTCATCCGCTGGCGGTGGCCATGATATGTGTAGAAGAAATAGGCCTGGGGGTACGCAGCACCATTTGTGCCCTGCTGCATGATACCGTGGAGGATACCGAGGTGACACTGGACGACGTGAGTCGTGAATTTGGGACGGAAATAGCCCGTATAGTAGATGGGCTGACCAAGATCAGCAACGTGATAGACACCAGCAGTAGTCAGCAGGCCGAAAACTTTAAAAAGATACTGCTGACACTGACCGACGACCCGCGGGTGATACTGATAAAGCTGGCCGACCGCCTGCACAATATGCGTACGCTGGACAGTATGAAGCGGGAGAAGCAACTGAAAATAGCCAGTGAAACGGTGTGGGTATATGCGCCGCTGGCGCACCGCATGGGCCTGTATGGCATTAAGACGGAGATGGAAGACCTGTCGATGAAGTACATGGAGCCCGATGCCTACCGCGATATAGCCCAAAAGCTGGCCGAAACCAAACGGGAGCGCAGCCGGTACATCAACGAGTTTATACGGCCGCTGAAGGAAAAGCTGGACCAGAGTGGCTTGCAGTTTGAGATATATGGCAGGCCCAAAAGCATTCACTCTATCTGGAATAAAATGAAAAAGAAGAGTGTAAGCTTTGAGGAGGTATACGACCTGTTTGCCATACGGGTGCTGCTGGACTCGGAGCCGCAGCATGAAAAGGCGGACTGCTGGAAGGTGTACAGCATCATTACCAGCGAGTACCAGCCACAGCCCGAGCGGCTACGAGACTGGCTGAGCCGCCCCAAAGCCAATGGCTACGAGGCGCTGCACACTACGGTAATGGGGCCACAGGGCAAATGGGTAGAGGTGCAGGTGCGCAGCCGCCGTATGAATGAAATAGCTGAACGCGGCCTGGCCGCTCACTACAAGTACAAAGAGGGGTCGGCTACCGAAGACCGGTTTGACAAATGGTTTCAGCAAATACGCGACGTGATTAGTACCCAGGACACCGACACGGTGGATTTTCTGAATGATTTCAAGACCAGCTTTCTGGCAGAAGAAATATATGTGTACACCCCCAAAGGCGATGTGAAAATGCTGCCGGCCGGCAGCTCGGCGCTTGACTTTGCATTTGGTATTCACACGGCCATTGGCAGCAAAACCATTGGGGCCAAAGTGAACCACAAGCTGGTGCCCATAGGCCACAAGCTGCGCAGTGGCGATCAGATTGAGATCATCACCAGCAGTAAGCAAAAGCCGCACGAAGATTGGCTGAACCTGGTGATAACCGCCAAGGCCAAAAGCCGCATTAAAGATGCGCTGAAAGAAGAGAAACGTAAGATTGCAGAGGACGGTAAATACATACTGCAGAAGAAACTGGAAGGCATGAAAGCCGGCAATAGCCAGCACAATATCGACCTGCTGGTGGCCTTCTACAAATTGTCGTCGTCGCTGGATTTGTTTTACAATATTGCCATCAAGATCATTGATCTGAAGGAGCTGAAGGACTTTCATGTACTGGGCGATAAACTGGAAGTACCCAAGCCGGTGCGGCCACAGAGCGATGCGCCACCCATGCACCCCGATGCCTACCGGCAGCAGCCGGCCCTGCCCAAGGATACTGAGCTGATCATTTTTGGCGAACGGGGCGACCAGATCAAGTACACATTGGCCAACTGCTGCAAGCCCATACCTGGCGACGACGTCTTTGGCTTCATTTCATCGGGCGAAGGGCTGAAAATTCACCGCATCAACTGCCCGAATGCTGCCCGCCTGCTGGCCAACTACGGCCACCGGGTGGTAAAAACCAAATGGGCTAAAAACAAAGACATTGCCTTCCTGACGGGCATTCGCATTGTGGGGCTGGATGATGTGGGTGTTATCAACAAGATTACCAATATCATCAGCGGCGACCTCCGCATCAATATCAATGCACTGACCATTGAGAGCCATGATGGCTTGTTTGAAGGCAACATAAAAGTGTACGTGCACGACAAAGAAGAGCTGAGCGAACTGGTAGCCCGACTGAAGGCCCTGAATGGCATAGAAAGCGTAGACCGCTTTGAGCCGGAAGATCCGGGACGCTGATAAGCACCGACCAAGATTGGGCCATTTTCATTAGTTTAGCGAGCTGCCTGAGCTACTCGATTGTGCGCCGTAGAAGCCCAACTATTATTTATGGACCAATACTCGCTTTCGACACTCGAACGCTTCAGGAATGAGGTAGGTATTAAGTTTCAGCTGTTCAATAGTCTGTTTACCAGCCTTCCTTTTCACCGTATCGAAAAAACCGGCATCCTGCTGAGCCTGCTGCTGCACAATTGTGAAGAAGGCTACGAAAAGGGGTTGAGCCCGGTGGAGATCCTCACCGATTTTTTTGCCAAAAACACCCAATACAAAACCGAAGAGGACCGCATTGATTTGCTATTTCGGTTTGTACAGTATGCCGAGCGGCAGGTGGTACTGTTTGATGCGCTGGAAGATGCAGCCTTCAGAGACCTGCACGACTTTAATGGCGCCGGCACCATGAAGCAGCTGCAAACCAAAGTAGAGCAGGAGGGCCAGCAGGTAGTACTGCAGGAATTGCTGAAGCACTTTGGCATCCGCCTGGTGCTCACGGCGCATCCCACCCAGTTTTATCCGGGCGAAGTATTGGGCATCATCAATGACCTGAGCAAGGCACTGCAGGACGACAACAATGCGCAGGTAAATATGTACCTGCAACAGTTGGGCAAAACGCCCTTTCTGAAAAAGGAGAAGCCCACGCCGTACGACGAGGCTATCAGTCTGGTATGGTACCTCGAAAATGTTTTTTACCAGGCGGCGGGCCGCATCCTGTTTTTTATGAAGCGCCAACTGGGTTATGCGCTGGATAAGGATAATCCCGTGATCCGGCTGGGCTTTTGGCCCGGCGGCGACCGCGATGGCAACCCTTTTGTAACGGCCGATACTACGCTGCAAGTGGCAGGCGAGCTGCGCACCAGTATACTGAAGTGCTACTATCTGGATGTACGAAAGCTGAAGCGCCGCCTCACTTTCAAGGGAGTGACACAGCCACTTGCCGATTTGGAAAAGCAATTGTACAAATCAGTGTTTCTGTCGCCGGGCACCTGTAGCCTTACGCAGGCCGATATACTGGCGGTGCTGCAAGGCATACGCCAAAAGCTGAAGGTGGAGCACAATGGATTGTTCATACACCTGGTAGAAAACCTGATTAACAAGGTGGAAGTGTTTGGAATGCACTTTGCCAGTATAGATGTGCGGCAGGACTCGGGTATTCATACCCAGGCGGTAAAGGTCCTGATGCCAGCCGGCTATGCCCAGCTGCCCGAAGACGACAAGCTGGCACTGCTGGCACAGCCACCTGCCGCCGACCTGCAACTGCTCACCGATCCGGTGTTGCAGGATTGTGTAGGATCGATGCAGGCCATGCAGCGCATACAGCAGCTGAACGGCGAAGCCGGCTGCCATCGCTACATTATCAGCCATTGCGAATCGGCGCTGAACGTGATGGAGGTATTTGGCCTGTTGCAAATAGCTGGTTGGCAGCCGGCAGATATGTCGGTCGATATTGTGCCTTTATTCGAAACCATCGACGATTTGCGGCATGCGGCTGCCATTATGGAGCAGCTGTATGCGCACCCGGCGTACCGGCAGCACCTGGCACAGCGGGGCCAGCAGCAAACCATTATGCTCGGCTTTAGCGATGGCACTAAAGATGGCGGCTACCTGATGGCAAACTGGTGTATTTACAAAGCCAAAGAAGAACTGACGTTGCTGTCAAGAAAATATGATGTGGAAGTATTGTTTTTTGATGGCCGTGGAGGCCCGCCCAGCCGGGGTGGTGGCAAAACGCACAAGTTTTACGCCAGCATGGGCCAAAATATTTCGAACCGCGAAATACAACTGACCATACAGGGCCAAACCGTTAGCTCCAATTTTGGTACTATTGATGCAGCTCAGTTCAATATGGAACAGCTCATCAATGCAGGCCTGAGCAACACGCTTTTTGCCAGCAAGCTGAGTACGCTGGAGAAAGAAGAAGAAGCACTGCTGGCCGAACTGGCCCAACTGGGCTACGATGCGTACATGCAGCTGCGCAATCACCCCAATTTTTTGGACTACCTCAGCAGCGCCAGCCCGCTGCGCTTTTATGCCGATACCAATATTGGCAGCAGGCCGGCCAAGCGGGGCAAAACTGCCCGGCTGTCGCTCAACGATTTGAGGGCCATTCCCTTTGTAGGTGCATGGAGCCAGATAAAGCAAAATGTGACCGGCTACTACGGGGTGGGTACTGCGAGGCTTTGGAGCAAGCAGGGCGCTGGGCCGAGGTAGAAAGCTTGTACCGCCATTCGTTGTTTTTCAAAACCCTGATCGATAACTGCGAAATGGCCATGAAAAAGTGCTTTTTTCCGCTGACAGCCTATTTGGGCCAGCATGCGGTGTATGGCAAAGTGTGGCACCAGATACACGATGAGTACCAGCTGACGCGGCGCATGGTGCTGCGGCTGAGCGGCCACAAGGCCCTGATGGGCGACTACCCCATAGAGCAGATGAGTGTGCAAATGCGGGAGCGGATTGTACTGCCCCTTACCACCATTCAGCAGTATGGGCTGGCCCGGCTACGCCAAATGGAGGAGCAGGTTCTGGACTCGCCCCTGCGGGGCAAATATGAAAAACTGGTGATGCGTTGTTCGTTCGGTATCATTAATGCCGGTCGAAATAGCGCCTAGCGGTCGGCCGCTGCCCATTTGGCCGGAAGTGGCGGTTCCGGGCTTTCATTTTGTTTGGAAAACGGCTTATTATTGCTGTTGAAACGCACATCTACTTAAACCCTTGGAGCGACTATTGGCACCTTGTGCTAAAGTGTGCCCTGCCGGGTGCCAGTGGTGAGCGGCCTCCCAAGCTCAACTTCACTATTCCTTCACCACAGTTAA
Source organism: Chitinophagaceae bacterium (assembly GCA_025455665.1). Lineage (GTDB taxonomy): Bacteria > Bacteroidota > Bacteroidia > Chitinophagales > Chitinophagaceae > Phnomibacter. Next base: position 8,610 of record JALOMC010000146.1, read on the forward strand.
TCAACATGTCATGAAAAGACTTTACTCACTCAAACTCTGCTGTGCCTTTTTGTTGCTGCTCCCTTCCTTGTTGCGTGCACAAGGTGGCGTTTTGGATGGAACTACGTTCGGTGCCGGATTTGCCACGGGTTTCGTATCCGAGGTAGTCCTGGACGAGAATCAGAAAATCCTTGCAGGCGGTTCTTTTGCCAATTTCGCAGGTACTGCACGGGGCAATATGACACGCATAAATGTTGACGGCACCAATGATGCCGCCTTCAACACGGGCGGAGCCGGCTTTAATTTGCCTATATTAAGTGTGTTGACACGGGCCTCGGACAACCGCATTTGGGCAGGTGGCCAATTTACAACCTACAATGGCGCAACAGTGCCGGCTGGTATCATACTGCTGAATAGTGATGGGTCGAGAAACACGACCATTTTTACACCATCTACTGGTACCAACCTGCAAGTCAACAGCATCGGTGCAGTACCATCGTCTAGCGACATTATCATCGCCGGCAATTTCACTTCTTATAACGGTACCAGCAGCATCGGCCGGATTGCTCGCATCAGTGAGGCAGGGGTGCTGAACACTACTTTCAATACCAATATCGGAACTGGCGCCAATGGCTCGATTCTCCGTATTTTGGTAACCTCAGCAGGAAACATTTTTTTGGTGGGAAACTTTACGCAGTTCAATGGCACTACGGTAAACGGTATTGCAAAACTAGACATCAATGGCAACCTGGATGCCGCCTTTGCTGCGCAAACCGGCTCTGCTGCCGGCGGCACACCCACGGTGCGTGCCATTGTAGAACAGTCGGGTGGTAGTCTTATTGTTGGTGGCGATTTTACCAACTGGAACGGAACGGCCGGCGTCAACCGCCTGGTGCGCCTAAACGCTGACGGAAGTCGGAACGGCGCTTTTACGGCCGCGACGAATGCACCGGTGGTATCGCTGCGGTTGGTGCCGGGTAGCGATGCATTTATTGCGGGCGGTACTTTTACTTCGGCAGGCACCACGGTGGCTTTGCTGGTTACTCGCCAGAGCATTGCAGCCTTTTCGGCCAATGGTGTATTAGATGCCAACTTTTTACCAAACAATGGTTTCACCCCTTCTTCATTTGTGAATCAACTGGCTTTCCAGAGTGATGGCAAGTTGGTGGTGGGCGGTAGCTTTACTGCTTACAACGGTATCACCCGCAACCGCATTGCTCGCCTTTGCGGCGATCTTTCGGTAGCTGCTACTGCTCAAACGGCCACCATCACTTCTGTATCGGCCA
>JALOMC010000147.1 GCA_025455665.1 Chitinophagaceae bacterium
TCGACAGCCTGAAGCAGCTGCAAAACAATGGGCTGACGGTGCGGCATTTGAAGTTTTAGGATTGGGGATTGGGGAATTAGGGATTTGGAATTTGGGATTGGGGATTGGGGATTGGGGGAAGCCATTCAATTTCAAATCTGATTCTCAAACTTCAAATTTCCTTACCCTCTGCGCCTCTGCGAGCATCGACAGTCCTGCTCAGGAAATCCGAATTCATCCCTCCGAAATCAGCAATCCCCTTTTGCCCTTACCTTTGCCGCCATCGCGGCGATAGGCTGAGCCTGCCGCAGCGATACAGCTTTTTTTGATAACCGACTGGCGCCGTAAGGCCAATCGGCAGCTACACCCGCCACCTGCGCAGCCTGCTGCACGCAGTGGCAGTGCCGCCCCACCGGGTGGCCTCACAGGTTTGTCAGTGGTTATCGGAACAGCCCGTTTGTTCATCTTTTATACTGAAACCTGTATGAAACTTTCGCAGTTTAAGTTTGACCTGCCGCTGAACCTGATAGCGCAGAACCCCCTGAAACGCCGGGAAGACAGCCGCCTGATGGTGGTGAACCGCAAAACCGGAGAAATCAAGGATCACTACTTCCATGAGATCATGGATTTCTTCAACGACAAGGACGTGTTTGTGGTGAACAACACCAAGGTATTTCCGGCCCGCATGTATGGCCGCAAGGAAAAGACCGGTGCCAAAATTGAAGTGTTTCTACTGCGAGAACTGAACCGCCCCAACCGCCTGTGGGATGTGATAGTAGACCCGGCCCGCAAAATACGTGTAGGCAACAAACTGTACTTTGGCGACAACGACGAACTGGTAGCCGAAGTAATAGACAACACAACCAGCCGCGGCCGTACCATCAAGTTTTTGTGGGATGAAAACGAGGAAAGCTTCCGCAAGATGCTGGACTTTTTGGGCGAAACACCGCTGCCCAAATACATCAAGCGCAAGCCCGATGAAACCGATAAAGAACGCTACCAGACCGTGTATGCTAAATACGAAGGTGCTGTAGCTGCCCCTACGGCCGGCCTGCACTTCAGCCGCGAACTGATCAAGCGTTGCGAAATCAAAGGCATTCGCTTTTCGGAAGTAACGCTGCACACCGGCCTGGGCACCTTCAGGCCCATTGAGGTAGAAGACCTGAGCAAGCACAAAATGGATGCCGAGTACTACCGCATAGACGATACGGCCTGCCGCATTGTAAACAAGGCCAAAACCGACGGCCACCGCATTTGCAGCATTGGCACTACTACCATGCGGGCCATGGAAAGCTCATTCACCGCCGAAAAGCTGCTGAAACCATCGGAAGGCTGGACCAATATGTTCATTCATCCTCCGTACGATTTCAATATTGCTGATGCGCTGGTCACCAATTTTCACCTGCCCAAAACCAGCCTGCTCATCATGGCCTGCGCTTTTGCCGGCTACGACCTGATGATGGAAGCCTACCAAAAAGCCATCAAAGACAAGTACCGCTTCTTTACCTATGGCGATGCCATGCTGATTATCTGATAATGGCGAACCATACCCGGCCGGCTGACGGCTGGGATGTGCTATGAAAAAGCGCTGCCTCAAAGTGAGGCGGCGCTTTTTTGATGCTACTGAAAAATAGGCCACACAGCCTGCACCAGCTGTTGCAAAAAAAACAGCCCCCGCAAAAGCGGAGGCTGCCAGCTTGCCTTACTTACTAACCCATTGGCAAAGCGTGTATTGCATTATTCAGGTTCCTATTTCGTTTGCAGGCTGCTCAGCTGCTGGTGCAGCGAGCTGACCACATTGGCCAACTGGCTCACATCCCACACCGGCTTCTCCTGCGGCTTGCTCAGCACCAGCTGTGCCTTCCACAGCTCGGCTACCTCGTCTGTTTTTACGGTGTAGGGCGGATAGTTGGGATTGTCGCTCACCAGCGTCAGGATCTTCTTTTCCCTGGGTTGCTTTTGTACCCGCTTGTACACAATGCCATCGGTACGGCTTACCACAATGCAGGCAGTGTCGTTTTTCACGTACTCAAAATTGTCCACCTTTTCGCCCACTATCACACTGCCACTAGGCGTGGGCAGCATGCTATCGCCAATGATTTCGAAAGCCCGGTACTCGCCAGGGCCCAGCATGGGCAGGGTAAAAGTGTTCAGCTCGTCTACAAACTCCGGATCGTTGTAACCGGCCAGGTAGCCAGCGGCGGCTTTTACCGGTACAAACTGGATGGCAGCAGCCCTATCGGCGCCAAGCTTCATTTGGCGGCGGCGGGTCAGGTAGGTTTCGCCGGCATCGCTCAGGTCTTTCAGCAGCACGTCTTCCAGGCTTAGCTTAAACAGCTGGCAAATCACCTCCAGCACTTCCAGCCGTGGTTCGGCCCGCTCCTCTTCGTAGGCGCCTACCAGGCTGCGCTTAATGCCCACCTTGTTGGCAAACTCTTCCTGCGTCCAGCCCTTTGTTTTCCGCAGGTACTTCATGTTTTTACCGGCAAAGCTCATAGCGAATGATTTTGGCAATATTACTAAACTATTTGGCAATGTGCACTAAAAAAATTTGACACGGGGCGTGCATAACCTTGCAGGCACCGCCTCCGGCGGCCCGCCGGTTCGGCTTACTTTTGCGGCCATGAATACGGCTGCAGAAAAACCTATCATTCTCATTACCAACGACGACGGCATAACTGCCCCCGGCATACGGGCCCTGGTGGAGGCTGTACAGCACCTGGGCGAAGTGGTGGTGGTAGCCCCCGACAAGCCGCAGAGCGGCATGGGCCACGCCATTACCATTGGCCACCCGCTACGGATGAACAAGGTGCACATGTGGCCCGACATCCAAAGCTGGCAGGTAAGCGGCACCCCGGCCGACTGCGTAAAACTGGCGGTAGACAAAGTGCTGCACCGCAAGCCCGACCTCTGCCTCAGCGGCATCAATCACGGGGCCAACCATGCTATCAATGTGATCTACAGTGGCACCATGAGTGCTGCTATGGAAGCCGCCATCGAAGGCATTCCTTCGCTGGGCTTCAGCCTGTGCGACTACAGCATGGAGGCCGACTTTTCGGCCGCCAAACAACTGATAGGCAGCATGGTAGAAAAAGTGCTGGCCATGGAAAAAGAACCGCACTTTTTGCTGAATGTAAACTTCCCCAACGTACCGGCCGACCTGATAGCCGGCATTAAACTGTGCCGACAGGCCTACGCCAAGTACGAAGAAGACTTTGACGAACGTACCGACCCCCACGGCCGCCGCTACTACTGGCTTACCGGCGAGTTTGTAAACAAAGACGAAGGCACCGATACCGATGTATGGGCGCTGGATCACAATTATGTAAGCGTGGTACCCATCGCTATCGACTTTACCAACTACCGACTGAAACAACAACTAAGCGAAAATTGGCCATGGGCTTCCTGAAAAAAGACGACCTGAAACTAGGCCTGCTGCTGGGCGGACTGCTGCCGCTGGCGGGTATTGCTGTGTTTTACTACTGGCGCATTTACCCCAATGAGTGGGGTAGCTTTTTAGCCTATCTGAAAACTGAGAAGCGCCTGCTGGCCAGCCTCACCGTGGTGTGCCTGCTACTGAATGTGGGCCTTTTTACCTGGTATGTAAATACCCGCCGCGACCAAACGGCCAAGGGTATTTTTGCCATGTCGCTGCTGTACGGCATCGCTTCGCTCATGGTGAAGTTTTTTGGATAAATGATACAGTAAAATGATTTTCAGTCGTTTGTTTCAACCAATGAAAGCGAAATGAAATACTATGTGATAGCCGGCGAAGCATCGGGCGACCTGCACGGTGGCAACCTGCTGAAAGCACTGAAGGCGCAAGATTCGCAAGCCAGCTTTCGCTGCTGGGGGGGCGACCACATGCAAGCTGCCGGTGGCCACATAGTAAAGCACTACCGCGACCTTGCCTTTATGGGCTTTGCCGAGGTGCTCATGAACCTGCGCACCATTTTACAAAACATCAGCTTTTGCAAGACTGACATACTGGCCCATCGGCCCGATGCACTGATCCTCATTGACTATCCGGGTTTCAACCTGCGCATAGCCAAATGGGCCAAAGCGCAGGGCATCAAGGTGATCTACTACATCAGCCCGCAGGTATGGGCCTGGAAGGAAGGACGGGTAAAAATGATGAAGCAGTGCATTGATCTGATGCTGGTGATACTGCCGTTTGAAAAAGACTACTACCAGCAAAAATGGCAATGGCCGGTGCACTACGTGGGCCACCCGCTGGTAGAGGCGGTAGATGGACACGAGCCGCGGGTAGCCAGCCTGAGCGACCGCCCCATTGTAGCTATACTGCCCGGTAGCCGCCGGCAAGAAATAAAAGCCAAGCTGCCCATCATGCTGGCTGCCAGCCGGCATTTTCCTGATTACCAATTTATAGTAGCCATGGCACCGGGCATGGACGATGCCTTTTACAAGCCCTTTTTGGCCGGCTATGAAAATGTAAGTGCCGTAGGCGGCCTTACCTACGACCTGCTGCGGCAGGCCCGCGCTGCTATGGTCACCAGCGGCACCGCCACGCTGGAAACAGCCCTGTTTGGCGTGCCAGAAGTGGTGTGCTACAAGGGGAATCCGATCAGCTACGCCATTGCCAAGCGGCTCATTACTATCAAATACATTTCGCTGGTAAATCTGATAATGGACAAACCCGTACTGACGGAACTGATACAGCACGACCTGCAGGAAGCAACACTGGTGGCTAAACTAAAGCCGCTACTGCAGGATGAAGCAGTACGGCAGGCTATGGCAGCCGACTATGCCGGTCTGCGCCAGCTATTGGCAGGCGGCGGACATGCCTCTGACAATGCTGCCAGACTCATCGGTGCATTCCTGAAACAATGAGATGAGCTATTTTTTTACCAGCAGCTTCACCACCAGTATCACCATGGCCAGCAAAAAAAGCAGGATGGAAATGCGGTTGATGCCATGCATGTACTTCAGCCACTGCGTACGGGGCTGGTTGGGGTCTTTTTTGCTGAGATAGAGGTACTCTGCTATTTGCTTTAAAACGCTCATGCTGTTGGTACAAATGTGAAGTCAAAGCTATAAAACGGCGGCTACAGCCTAATGTTCGGGGCCTTTCAAAATAACCGTTCGCTGGTAGCACATCCACCGGCCTGCTGTAGCATCCGCACTACACAACCAACTAAACCTGCTACAGGCTTGAAAAGCAGCTAGTTAAGCCACCGTTGCACGATCAATGTTGCTGCATTGATTAATTCCGGAGCCGATGTGGAAAACCGGGGTGTTTTGTTTAACCGGATGTCGGCTTTATGAGCACAAAGCGGTCCAAAAATTTATTTAATGGCTGAACATTGAATATTCGGCTATTGGTTTGTGGAAAACTCAATGTTGCAACATTATCTTGATCTATGTCAAATTTTCGCCCTAACCAGTGTTTTGGTAGCCTCGAAAAATACCTCTAAGAAACTGATAACCAGTAGTAGCATTGCGGCAAGGCTCTCAGGCTGGCTGTGGTGCCCACCAAATGAGGAACGCCAATCGAGGGGAGCACATTGCTGTTTAAACATTTATTTGTTTAACCAAACTGGGCTCAAATCCGAACAGTATTTGTAGTACAAATGAAAGTGGCACTGCCGGCAATGAGCCACACCTACCACTGCGTAGCCAGTTCTTCGGCCAGCCCAAAGCTGAGCGTCATGCCGGCGCCACCCAGGCCATTTACCACCCATACCCCCGGCTCGGGCTGTGCCACCCACTCGGTAGCCCCATTGGTCAGCTTGGCATATTGGCCATTCCATGTTTGCGCTACCGCCTGCTGCGGAAAATGGGCGAAGGTTTGCAAGTATTGCAACACCCAGTGGTTCCACTCGGCCTTATCGAACGGCGGCAGGTGCAAACCGTACTCATGGGTATCGCCCACGGTAATTTCACCAGCGTGGTTTTGGCAGGCCATTACATGAATGCCGGCAGCCAGGTACTGTGGCATTTGCCGCTGGTAATAGGTTCGTAGCGCCCCCAGCGATGGGGCTGCTTCAAAGCTTTTGTAATGAATAAGCGACAGCCCGCCGCACAAAGCCGGCCCCATGTGAAAGCCAGCCGGCTGCGCCGCTAACCGCATCATTTGCAGCTGGCAGCGGGTAATTGGCGCTTGGGCAAAATGTTGCGGAAACAGCGTTTCAAAATCGGCACCTGAGCAAATAAGCACCAGATCGGCCTCATAGTGCAGGCCGCCGGCCACTACCCTGCCACTGCCAGCTTCGGTAACGGCCGTGCCAAAATGAAATACCACCCCTTGCGCCTGCAGCCAGCCAGCCACCTGCCCAATGGCCTGGCGGGCTTCTACTATCATTTCGGTAGGACTCCACAGAGCCCCCAGGCAGTGCTGCCGATGG
>JALOMC010000148.1 GCA_025455665.1 Chitinophagaceae bacterium
TTACAGCATACACACCGGCCGGCAAGACAGCCTCAGCGGTTCGTTTGTATGGCTGGGCAAAAAAGGCGATGAATTTCCGAACGGAGAAGAAAAATGGGAACTGACGCTACCGGCAAAATCGGCCACCGCGGATACGGCTACTACTGGTGCCAATAAAGGCGCCGACAAGTCGCCCTGGGGCTTGTTTCTGCTGGCCTTGGCGGCCGGCTTCGCCGCTGTGTTCACGCCCTGCGTGTTTCCGCTCATCCCGGTTACCGTCAGCTTTTTTCTGAAGCGCAGCAAAAGCCGGGCGCAGGGCATCCGCAATGCCTGGATGTACGCCCTGTCCATCATCGTCATTTACACCGTGCCTACGCTGTTGCTCACGTTCATTTTCGGCGATGGCTTTTTGTACAACCTGAGCACCCACCCCATTACCAACCTGCTGTTTTTTGCCATCTTCATCATTTTCGCCATTTCATTTTTCGGTGCTTTCGAGTTGGAACTGCCCGCATCGTGGGCGGGCAAAACGGATAGCGCCGCCGGCAAAGGAGGCCTCATCGGCATCTTTTTCATGGCGCTTACGCTGGTCATTGTATCGTTTAGCTGCACCGGCCCTATTGTGGGCACCTTGCTGGGGCAAACCAGTAGCCAGGGCGTGGGCATGGGCCCCGTATTTGGCATGCTGGGTTTTGGCCTGGGGCTGGCCCTGCCGTTTGGCGTGTTTGCCCTTTTCCCCGATATGCTGAAGAGCCTGCCCAAAAGCGGTGGCTGGCTCAATACGGTCAAGGTGTTCTTCGGCTTTTTGGAGCTGGCCCTGGCCATGAAGTTTTTCAGCAATGCCGACCTGGCCTACCACTGGGGCATCCTGAACCGGGAAGTGTTTTTGGCCATCTGGATTGTGCTGTTCATTTTGCTGGGGCTGTACCTGCTGGGCAAGCTCAAGTTTAACCACGATAGCGACCTGCCCCACATCAGCGTACCCCGCCTGTTTTTGGCCATCACATCTTTTAGCCTGGCGGCCTACATGGTGCCGGGCATGTGGGGCGCCCCGCTTACGCCGCTCAGCGGCATTTTGCCACCGCCCTCTACCCAAAAGTTCAACCTCGACGATCTGCAATACAAAATAGGAACCACGGGGCCTGCCACTACCAGCACCGCACCGGCGCCTAAAAAGTACACCGACAAGTTTCATGTGCCCTTTGGCCTTACCGCCTACTACGATATGGAAGAAGGACTGGCCGCTGCCAAACAGCTGAACAAGCCCGTGATGATTGACTTTACCGGCTGGAGCTGCGCCAACTGCCGCAAAATGGAAAACGAAGTGTGGAGCCAGCCCGAAGTGCTGAAGAAGCTGCGGGAAGAGTTTGTGCTGGTAAGCCTGTACGTAGACGATAAAACCAAACTACCGGCCGACGAACAATACACTAACAAAGCCGGCGATCGCATCACCACCATTGGTGCCAAAAATCTCGATTACGAAATCACCAACTTCAACCTGAACGCCCAGCCGCTGTACAAGTTTGTAGACCTGCAAGGGCGCCCGCTGAGCGATGTGCAATATGGCTACGACCCCGATGTATCCAAATTCATCGCCCACCTCAATACGGTGCTGGCCGAGTTTAAAAAGCGATAAAAAAGAAAAACGCCATCCCAAACCGGGTGGCGCTTTTTCTTAAGTTGGTTGTCACTCTGCAATAGCCGTCCGCTTTCATCAATTATGGCAGGCGAATCGTGAGGCCTTTAGCAGTAGGAACCACAGAGTGACAATTATGTAAATGCCTGTGGCAGCTCTATTTTTTTCGATGCTCAAATATACAGACCGGGGGGCGCCGCACTGCTGTTAATTGTACCCACGCTTATAAGGATTGTTTATATTTTTTGGCAGTACAACATTTGCTTAACGCTATAAAAAAAGCGCAGCACCGAGGCTCCGCTTTTTTGTTGAGTACCGATGTCGATCAACTACAAACTAATCTGTTTTTCAGTCATCATTTTGCGCAGATTGATGAGGCCATAGCGCATACGCCCCAGCGCTGTATTGATGCTGCAATTGGTAAGGTCGGCTATTTCTTTAAAGCTGAGATTGCCATAGTGGCGCAGCACAATCACCTCCTTCTGCTCGGCCGGCAGCTGATCCAGCATGCGCTGCACCCGATCGTGGCTTTGGCGCCGCATCATTTTATGCTCGGCTGTATCGTCGCCCAGGTGCAGCCACTCAAATACGTCTTTGCCTTCGGCATTTATGATGGCCGGCGAACGCTTCACCCGCCGGAAATGATCGACACACAAATTATGTGCAATGCGCATGGCCCAGCTCAAAAACTTGCCCTCGTCATTGTACCGGTTGTTGCGGATGGTATCAATGATTTTGATAAACACATCCTGGAACAAATCCTCGGCGAGGTACTTGTCCTTTACCAGAAAAAAGATGGAGGTGTAAATGCGGTCTTTGTACCGGCCAATCAGTTCTTCCAACGCGGCGGTATCGCCGGTGGAATAGCCAAGAATCAGTTGCGAATCTGTCCGCTGCGCATACGGTAGCATATTCTTCCCCTTTTAAAAATGATGAACAATCAAGATGATAGTCGAAGGAGTAGAAATGGCTACGATAGGCGATTGGCTTTTTTAATTAACGATTCAAAGTAGGTGATGCCGCTACAGGCGCTGCTTTTTTCGCTGCAAAAAATATGCTAAAACAAAAAAAATGGCCTGTGTGTTAGCATTACCTTCGGCAGCCCCACCCGCTGTCACGGTTTATTGTTGGACCACCAATTAAGAGCAAGCTAAGGCAATTCTTAGAAAAACTGGCATGAAAGCACCAAAAACTGCAGAAAAACCCCAAAAATCTGCTGATAATACCCCGGCCGACCACATTTTCATCAAAGGTGCCCGCACCCACAATCTTAAAAATATTGATGTAGCCATCCCCAGAAATAAATTGGTGGTGGTAACCGGTGTGAGCGGCTCCGGCAAGTCCAGCCTCACCATTGATACCCTGTTTGCCGAAGGCCAGCGCCGCTATGCCGAAAGCCTGAGCGCCTATGCCCGCCAGTTTATGCAGCGCATGAACAAGCCCGATGTAGACTACATCAAAGGCCTCTGCCCCGCCATTGCCATTGAGCAAAAAGTAATTACCCGCACCCCCCGCAGCACGGTGGGCAGCATGACCGAGATATACGACTACCTGCGCCTGCTGTATGCCCGCATTGGCCACACCATTTCGCCCATTAGCGGCCGCGAAGTGAAAAAAGACGACGTGACCGATGTGCTGCGCAGCATACAGCAGCTGGCCGAAGGCGATAAAGTGCTGCTGCTGGTGCCCTTTAAAAAACACGCCAACCGCAACACCCGCGAAGAGCTGAATATTTTGCTGCAAAAAGGCTTTACCCGGGTGTACGCCGCCGCCGATACCCTGCGCATAGAAGACCTGCTGGAAGACGAACAGGCCCTGGCCGATTTTGAAAAGAAACACACGGCCAAAAAGCCTGCCTTTGTGCTGGTCGATCGCCTGGTCATTCGCCCGTTTGATGAAGACGACCTGCACCGCATCAGCGACTCGGTAGATACCGCCTTTTATGAAGGCGAAGGCAGCTGCAGCCTGGAGGTAAACGGCCAGCAGCTGCTGCACTTCAGCAACCGGTTTGAGCTGGATGGGATGCAGTTTGAAGAGCCGGTGCCCAACCTGTTTTCGTTCAACAACCCCTACGGCGCCTGCCCCGTGTGCGAAGGCTTTGGCCAGGTGCTGGGCATAGACCCCGACCTGGTAATACCCGACAAGCGCCTGAGCGTGTACGAAGGCGCCATAGCGCCCTGGCGAGGCGAAAAGCTGGGCGAGTGGAACAATGCCCTCATCCGGGCCGCCGGCCGGTTCAAGTTTCCCATTCACAAGCCCATACACGACCTGACCGAGGCGCAGCAACAACTGCTGTGGACCGGCAACGAATACTTTGATGGCCTGAATGCCTTTTTTAAAGAAGTAGAACAAAACCTGTACAAGGTGCAGTACCGCGTACTGCTGAGCCGCTACCGTGGCCGCACCACCTGCCACGAATGCGGCGGCTACCGCCTGCGCAAAGAAGCCCTGTACGTGCAGATAGGCGGCCGGCACATAGGCCAGCTGTGCGAGTGGCCCATCAAAGACCTGAAACAATGGTTTGAACAACTGCAGCTGACCGACTACGACCGCGAAGTAGGCAAGCGCCTGCTGCTGGAAATAGACCTGCGCCTGCAAACCATGCTGGATGTGGGCCTGGGCTACCTCACCCTCAACCGCCTGGCCAATAGCCTGAGCGGCGGCGAAAGCCAGCGCATCCAGCTCACCCGATCGCTGGGTAGCAACCTCACCAACTCGCTGTACATACTGGACGAACCCAGCATAGGCCTGCACAGCCGCGATACCGAACGCCTGATAAAAGTGCTGAAGCACCTGCGTGACCTGGGCAATACCGTGGTGGTAGTGGAGCACGACGAAATGATGATGCGGGAGGCCGACTACATTATAGACATGGGCCCCCTGGCCAGCCACATGGGCGGGCAGGTGGTAGCCGCCGGCAACTATGCCCAGCTCACCGCCAACCCCGCCAGCCTCACCGGACAGTACCTCACCGGCAGCCGCCAGATTACGGGAGCAGCCAAGCCGCACAAATCCAGCAAAAGCATTACCGTGCGTGGCGCCCGCCAAAACAACCTGAAGAATATCGACGTCAGTTTTCCGCTGGGGGTGCTGACGGTGGTAAGCGGCGTAAGCGGCAGCGGCAAAACCACGCTGGTAAAGCAGATACTGTACCCGGCGCTGCAAAAAATAAAAGGCGAGTACGGCGATAAAGTGGGCGCCCACAAACTCATAGAGGGCGATATAGACCACATTACCGCCATTGAAATGGTGGACCAAAACCCCATTGGCAAAAGCAGCCGCAGCAACCCCGTGACTTATGTAAAAGCCTGGGACCCCATCCGCGACCTGTATGCGGCGCAGGCCCTCAGCAAAATACGCGGCTTTCAGCCCAAGCACTTCAGCTTTAATGTAGATGGCGGCCGCTGCGATACCTGCAAGGGCGAAGGCGAACAGATTGTAGAAATGCAGTTTTTGGCCGATGTACACCTGACCTGCGAAAGCTGCAAAGGCAAGCGTTTTAAAGACGAAGTGCTGGAAGTAACCTACCAGGAAAAAAGCATTTTTGATGTGCTGGACATGAGCGTGGACGAAGCCATCGAATTTTTTAAAGACCAGAAAGCGGTGCTGGCCGCCATCCAACCCCTGAGCGATGTGGGCCTGGGCTACGTAAAGCTGGGCCAAAGCAGCGATACCCTGAGCGGTGGCGAAGCCCAGCGGGTAAAACTGGCCAGCTTTTTGGGCAAAGGCAAAAGCGCCGGCCATGTCCTTTTTATTTTTGATGAGCCCACCACAGGCCTGCATTTTCACGATATCCAAAAACTGCTCAACTCCTTTAATGCCCTGATAGCGCAGGGCCACAGCATACTGGTGATAGAGCACAATACCGATGTGATAAAGCATGCCGACTGGCTGATAGAGCTGGGCCCCGAAGCCGGCGATGGCGGTGGGCAGCTGGTATATGCCGGCCCGCCCGCAGGCCTTAAAAAAGTGAAAGAAAGCTACACCGCCCGTTTTTTGTAAGGGCCGTATCCTTGCTGCTCATTACTCCCCTATTGCATGCGCTATTTCAAACAGCTGGATGGCCTACGGATGCTGGCCGTGGCGCTGGTGCTGCTGCACCACTTTGCGCCGCACATAGGCCATGCCATAGCAGCCGGCTACCTCGGTGTCGAGCTGTTTTTTGTACTCAGCGGTTTTCTCATTACCCGCATACTATATCAGGCCCGTGGCAGCATGGGCAGCATCTACCGCCAGTTTGTGGGCAGGCGGGCCCTGCGCATTTTTCCCATTTACTACCTCGTATTCATCGTGCTGCTGCTGGCCGGCGAGCCCTCGGCACGGCAGTACTGGCTGCCGCTGGTCAGCTATACGTTCAACTATACCATGGCCGCCCGGCAGCTCAGCGGCATTCCTTTCATTCATACCTGGTCGCTGTGTGTAGAGGAGCAGTTTTACCTGCTGTGGCCCTTCATCATAGTAGCCCTGCGTAGCCGCTACCGCCTGCTGCTGGCCGTGCTGGCCGCCATAGTGCTGGCGGGCTGGGCCCAAATGCTGTTCAACGTGGTGCCCATGCGGCCCGGCTTTACCGCTTATGGCCTTTTTCCGCGGGCCTACGCACTGGCCCTGGGTGGCCTGGCAGCCCTGCTATGCCAGCGCCATGCTCAGCCCGCCCGCTGGCTGCAGGCCGGCTGGCCCGAGCTACCCAGCCTGGCCCTGTTGGGCGCTGTG
>JALOMC010000149.1 GCA_025455665.1 Chitinophagaceae bacterium
GCCAGGTGCAGCAGCTGGTTCGAAAAATTATTGACCACCACCGCGGCCAAATGGTAGTGGAGCCGTTGGGTACTGTCGGCAGCAGCTACCTCGGAGCTCAGGCTGTGGGCAAAATCGGTGAGCAGGGCCAGTTGGTCGGGGCCATTGGCCTCTACCAGCAGCGGTATGCGCCGGGGCAGCGGCGCATCGTACCGCAGGCTTTGTAGCGGGTACAGCACACCGTGGTTGGGGGCGGCAGCCAGCACCGACATGGGCACCGAGCCGGCACAATGCAGCAGCATGCCGCTGGCCGCAGCTACCTTGGTAGCCACCTCTGGAAGTGCAGCATCGGCCACGGCCAGCAAGTGAAACTGAGCGGCCGGTAGTGGGGTGCCCCATGGTGCCCAGCTGGCCCCCAGTTCTTGCGCCAGGGCAGTTGCCTGCCCGGCCTGGCGCCCCTGTACCTGCAGCACTGCGTGTCCGGCCTGCCTGATGAGCCTGCCTAGTGTATAGGCCGCATGGCCAGTGCCAACAATATTTACCTCCATTGGCGTAAAATAAATGAAATAGGCGGGAAGCATTTTCTTTGCCGCTGCACAAACCAACACAAACATGCCAACACCACGTGGGCTCAGTGCAGCCCAAAAGCTGGTTATAGAATATTACAAGGCGAAGCTGAACCTGATGCACGTGATCAACGCAAGATGGGCGGCCGCAGCAGCAATCGACCTGTTTCAGAAGCCATATGCCAGTTACCGCAAAAAGGATCCGCCCATTTTTAAGAAAGCACAGCGCAGCAAGCTGACTTCGGGTGCGGAGCGGCTGGCAGTGTACCACTGGAAGAGTCATCAGCCCAACGGGCAGCGCCTGTTGCTGGCCCATGGCTTTGCGGGTAATTGCCGGTCATTTGACAAATACATTGGTACCGCCCTGGCCAAAGGTTACGATGTGACCACCTTTGATGCGCCAGCCCACGGCAAAAGCACCGGGCAGCGCCTGAACCTGCTGAGCTACAGCTGGGCGCTGGAAGATGTGTGGAAGCACCACGGCCCATTTGATACCTGCCTGGCCCACAGCCTCGGTGGCATGAGCCTGCTGCTGGCGCTGGAGCGGCAAGAATCCACTGTGCCACGCCCCCGCCTGGTGCTGATAGCCCCATTGGTAGAAGCCTGGCGGGCTGCTGACAATTTTGCCAATTTTTTGCAACTGCCGGCGGCCCTATTGCAGCAAATGAATGACGAAATCACCCGCATGGCGGGGCATCCGCTTACCCATTTTTCGCTGCCCCGTCTGGTGGCATCTTATCCGCAGCCCGTGCTGTGGCTGCATGATCGGCTGGACGATACCACCCCCTTTGCAGACGTAGAACCCGTGCAGGACAACCTGCCGCCGCATGTGCAGCTGCTGGTAACCGAAGGGCTCGGTCATAGCCGCATTTACCGCGACAACCAGGTGCGCAAAACCATCAGCGAATGGCTATAGCCCGACCGGGTGCTGCCACAGCAAAAAGCGCCGAATTTTCAAACTATCCTAATATTGCCCTGAAATAGGCGGTTGCCGCCCGGCGGTTTTCCGACCTTTTTTGCCACCACTTACTAACGTGCGTACACCCCGCTATGTCAAAAAACTTACTGATAGTAGAGAGCCCCGCGAAGGCAAAAACCATTGAAAAGTTTCTGGGAAAGGACTTTACAGTGAAGAGCTGTTATGGCCACATACGCGACCTCGAAAAAGATGATATGGGCGTTGATGTAGACCATGGTTTTGAACCCCGCTACATTGTACCCGACGAAAAGCAAAAAGTGGTAAGCGAACTGCGCAAACTGGCCAAGTCTTCAGAAGAAGTATGGCTGGCAAGCGATGAGGACCGCGAAGGAGAAAGCATCAGCTGGCACCTGTGTGAGGTGCTCGATCTGGATCCGGCTACTACCAAGCGCATCGTGTTTCACGAGATTACAAAGCCGGCTATTCAAAAGGCGGTGGCCAACCCCCGTACAGTAAATATGAACCTGGTAAATGCCCAGCAGGCACGCCGGGTGCTCGACCGGATCGTGGGGTTTGAGATAAGCCCGGTACTGTGGCGTAAAATAGGGCGCCAAGGCGGGCTGAGTGCAGGCCGTGTACAAAGTGTAGCGGTAAGGTTGATAGTAGAAAAGGAGCGGGAGATCAATGCATTCAAGGCCAGCAGTGAGTTTGTGGTAAAGGCGCAGTTCAGCGGCAAAGACCTGAATGGCAAGGATGTAAGCTTTGCCGCCGAAGGAAGCCGTTTTCAGGCAGGCCAGCAGGCGCAGGCTTTTTTGGAAAGCTGCATTGGAGCCAACTATACGGTAAACGATATTGTGGTAAAGCCTGGCAAGCGTAGTCCGGCACCGCCATTTACTACCAGTACGCTGCAGCAAGAGGCCAGCCGTAAGCTGGGCTACGGCGTAGCCAAAACCATGTTGATAGCGCAAAAGCTGTACGAGGCGGGCCACATTACCTACATGCGTACCGATAGCGTAAACCTGAGCGATACCGCGTTGGGGGCCATTGGCAATGCTATTGAAAACAACTATGGACCTCGCTACCTGAAAATCCGCAAGTACAAAAACAAAAACGAAAGTGCCCAGGAAGCCCACGAAGCCATCAGGCCCACGTATATGGAACACTCCAGCATCGATGATGCCGAAGGTGCCCGCCTGTACGAGTTGATCTGGAAGCGCACCATTGCATCGCAGATGGCCGATGCCGAAACTGAAAAGACCACCGCCAAAATAGGGGTGAGTACCAATGGGGCAGAGCTGAATGCCAGTGGCGAAGTGATCAAGTTCGACGGCTTTTTGAAAGTATACATGGAAAGCACCGACGACGAAGACGAGCAGGAAGATGGCCGCCTGCCCAACCTGAGCCGTGGCCAGGCAGTGCAGCTGCAGGAAATGACCGCCACCGAACGCTACAGCCGCCCATCAGCCCGCTATACCGAAGCTTCGCTGGTAAAAAAGATGGAAGAACTGGGCATTGGTCGCCCTTCTACTTATGCCCCTACTATTTCTACCATTCTGAAGCGCAACTATGTAGAAAAAGCTGACCGCGAAGGACAGCAGCGCCAGATAGCCGTGTACAAACTGGCCAACGGGCAGGTGAGCCGCCAGCAGCAAACAGAGAACTTTGGCGCCGAAAAGTCCAAGCTATTTCCTACGGACCTTGGCTTTGTAGTCACCGACTTTTTGACGCGTCACTTTGAAAGTGTGATGGATTACAACTTCACCGCCAGCATTGAAGAAGAATTTGACAAAGTAGCCGCTGGCAATAAGCAGTGGAATCGCATGGTGCGAGACTTCTACGATCCGTTTCACAAGGATGTGGAAGAAACGCTGGAGCATGCTGACCGGGCTACAGGCGAACGTTTTTTGGGCGAGCACCCCGACAGCCGTCGGCCGGTATTTGCCCGTATGGGCCGCTTTGGGGCCATGGTGCAAATAGGCAGCGCCGACGATGAAGAAAAGCCGCTGTTTGCCAGCCTGCGCCCAGGCCAAAGCATCGAAACCATTTCGCTGGAAGAAGCTCTTACGCTGTTTAAGCTGCCATTTAGCCTGGGTAGCTGGAACGATAAAGAAGTATCGGTAGGCGTGGGGCGGTTTGGCCCGTACGTGAAGTACGGCGAAGAGTTCATTTCGCTGCCAAAAGGCGAAGACCCGCTGGCGGTAGACATGACCCGTGCACAGGCGCTGATACAGCAAAAGCACCAGGCCGATGCGCCCATTGCCAGCTACGAAGGCCAGCCGGTAACCAAGGGAAAGGGCCGCTTCGGGCCGTTTATAAAGTGGGGCGATTTGTACGTGAACGTTCCTCGCCGATACAATTTTGACCACCTGACGCAGCAAGACGTAAACGAATTGCTGGCGGCCAAACTGGAAAAAGAAGCCAATCGCTACATCCAGCAGTGGCCCGAGCTGAAGATCAGCATTGAAAATGGCCGTTGGGGGCCGTATATCCGATTTGGTAAAAAAATGCTGAAGCTGGGCAAGCCCGGCAAGAGCAAGTTTACACAAGAGGAAGCTGCAGTCATCGGCCTCGACGAAGTGAAAGCCATCATTGAAGCGCAGGTGCCGGGTGCTTTTGAAAAGAAGGCATCCAAAGCGGCCCCTAAAAAAGCTGCCTCCAAAGCGGGTGCTAAAAAGGCCGCTCCCAAAAAAGCAACTGCCCGCAAAGGTGGCGGTCGCTAAACAAGCCGCTCATTTAGCTGTTACGGGCTTGGCATGACCAGCTCCAATACATTTCGCTGTGACATTCAACTGTCGGTAGCCGACATACAGCGCTATGTTTTTTTCGCCTTCAGGCGGGCCAGCCTCCAGCCAGGCTGGCGTAGCGGCTTGTATTGGTCGGTACTCGGTGTGGCACTTTGCTGGCCCTTCTTTCATGCAAAAGACTGGTGGGGCCTCTTACTGTTTGGGATGGGCTACGCAGCTATCATTGCTATTTGCTGGCGCCAGGCCGCCGCTGGCCGTTGGTTGTTTAATCAATATGGCAGGCCTCGCCGCTGGATGCGATGGTGGGTAAGGAGGCAGGTGCAACAACGCTGCCGCCAAACAGACATGGCGTGGTACCTGCAGCCATGGCAGGTGCGTATTAGTCCGCTGGCTATTGAAGCCGGCAATGACACAGGCTCACTGCTCATTCCTGCCGAACAGCTACAAGTGGTTGAAACGTTCGATTATTTCTTTTGCTATCACCGCACCGGCGGGCAGTTTATTATTTTGCCCAAAGTACAGCTGGTGCAGGCCGCTGCGGTCAGCCAACTATTGCAGTGCTACCAGCTACGGCAGGCAGCTTAGCCGCCGGGCATAGTATACCTGGCCCGCTGCTGTGCAGCCGGTGCCGACAAAAGAAAATGCTGCCATGAGGTATGGCAGCATTTATCTTATGTCAGTTCTTATGATGATAAACAGCCCACAGGGGCCGGAGTAAACGGCAGTTGCGCTTACGCCTCAATGATCAGCAGACTGTTGCTGCCGCCAAATACGTTGGCTTGTTCGCCATCGGCTGCGGGTTCGTTGATCCACTCGCCGGTGTTAGTGCGGTATTTGAATTCGTGACGGCTGTTTTTGGGCAGTGTCACTTCAGCGGCGAAAGAACCATCCTTCTTTTTGGCCATCAGGATGCTGTTTTCCCAGTCGCTGTTCAAGCCGAGGATTTCTACGGTTTCTGCATTTTCCAGGTTCAGGCTAAACTTCACCTTGGCGTACTCCTTGGTCTTGAAATAGGTCTTTTGTACCATGTGTGTCTATTTGATGAAGAATCAATGTCAGCTTTTAATACCCGTATGCAGCGGGGGTAACCCCTGCCGAAAAAAAGGCCGCCGGGCCGGCTGTGGATAAACAACAGCGGGCACAGCGGCTTGTAAAACCCTGTCAGTCAAATATTTGAACATGACTGCGAAGCAAGCAGCATGGTGCGATCGCCTGACTGGCAGTCAGGCGGTGGAAAACTAGCTTCTTTCTTGCTTCAGGATGGCACCGGCCGGGCTATAGGTAATTTGCCAGCGCACTGCATTCGACAGGAACTCTACTTTGTAGTTGCCGTCTTTCAGCAGCTTCCACTGCATGCTACCTGCCGATGGCCATGCCTGGGTAAAAACGGACATAACGGCGGCGGGCACCTGGCTGGCAGGTATGTTATTGCCGCCCGAAAAATTGTCTTCTACTGAGCTGCTGGCATTATCCAGTACTTTTTCGCAAGCTACCTGGCTGGTGCAGGCAATTACTACCAGGGCCATCAAAAGTTTTTTCATGTTTGCAGTTGTTGTTGTGTTGAATAATGACTGCAAACTAGCTCGCCCTATCAATGGGTACAAAGCAGGCTGACCGAAGCCGGCAAACAGCCTGCCGAACGCCGAAAAGCCGGTACTGAAGCTTGAGAAGGGGGACGTTTATTTGTTCAGAAACGCCGAATACATCCAGATCAGTTTTTCCTGTGCTCTGATGTAGTCACTCATCAGGGCATTGGTGCCTTCATCGTTGGCGTCGGCACTCAGTTGCAAAATATCACGCTGCAGGGGCATGATCTTCGAAAAGGCTTGCAGAATATCGGCTACAGCCTCAAACCCATCCGACACCTGCTTGCTCTCTTTTACAGAAGATGTTTTAGCATAATCGCTGTAGTTGTGCTGCGGGGTGCCACCCAGCGTCAGGATGCGCTCAGCTATCTCATCTATTTTCAGCAGCAGGTCATTGTACAGTTCTTCAAACTTCAGGTGCAGTTCAAAAAACTTTTCGCCCTTGATATTCCAGTGGTAGCCACGGGTATTTTGATAAAAAATGGAATAGTTGGCCAGCAGTTCGTTCAG
>JALOMC010000442.1 GCA_025455665.1 Chitinophagaceae bacterium
GCCCGCTTTGGCTACTACGGCTACGGCTATGGCTACGGCAAGGGCTACGGCTATGGCTATGGCCACTACTACGGCTACGGTGGTGGCTACTTCAGCACCGGCGCCGATGAATACTACGATGTAAAAGTGCCCTCCTGGCGCCGCCGCCTGAAAAAGTGGAAACGGAAGCTGATGTTTTGGGATCGATAAACCAGTTTGCAGTATGCAATTTCCAGTTGGCAAGGAGGGGTGCGGTCGTTTAAAAAGCTAATTGTCATCATGGGAACTTTCAAAGACCTCGTAGTGTATAAAAAGGCATTTGAACAGGCCATGGCAATCTTTCAGGTTAGCAAGGAATTTCCACCGGAGGAGAGGTATTCTTTAACCGACCAAATAAGAAGATCTTCTCGTAGCGTTTGTGTAAACTTGGCCGAAGCTTACAGAAAACGGCAGTATGAAGCCCACTTCTTGAGCAAGCTGTCTGATTGCGATGCGGAAAATAGTGAAACACAAGTTTGGTTAGACTTTGCACAAGCCAGTCAATATGTGGATACAGAAGCGTACCAACAGCTGTACAAAGCCAATGAAGAGGTAGGCCGCTTGCTGAACGACATGCTTGTTCACCCGAAAAAGTATATAGGCTTCCTGTCGAAGAAGTAGTCAGCAGTTGCCAGTTTGCAATTCGCAAAACATACTTTCCTCATTTGCAATCCGAACTCTCCCGGCAGACCGTCAATTGCCAACCGAAGCTCCCCCTGCAAACTGCCAACTGCCAGTTGCCAACTGGCTCTCCCTCCCTGCAAATTGCCAACTGCAAATCGCCAACTGACATGGACCCCATCCTCATAGAGCCCAACCGCCGCACCCGCACCTACCTGGCCGATTTGTGGCGCTACCGCGATCTGATGTGGCTGTTTGTGCGCCGCGATTTTACGGCCCGCTACAAGCAAACCATCCTGGGCCCGCTCTGGCATTTTATACAGCCGGCCCTTACCACCGCCATGAGTGTATTGCTCTTCAATGTGGTGGCGGGTATTGGCACCAATGGCGTCAATCCCGTGCTGTTTCAAATGAGCGGCATCATCATCTGGGGCTACTTTGCGGCCTGCCTCACCAATACCAGCAATACCTTCATTGCCAATGCCGGCATTTTTGGCAAGGTGTATTTCCCCCGATTGGTCAGCCCCATCAGCGTGGTCATCAGCCAGCTCATCCAGTTCGGCATCCAGCTTTTACTGCTCCTCTTTGTCATGATATACTTCGCCCTGCAAACTGGCAACTGGCAACTGCCAACTGCCAACTGGCTCCTCATTCCACTGGTCCTTATGCTTATGGCCGGCATGGGCCTGGGCCTCGGTATCATCATCAGCAGCATCACCACCAAGTACCGCGACTTTACCGTGCTCATCGGCTTTGGCGTGCAGCTGCTCATGTTTGCCAGTGCGGTCAACTATCCGCTGAGTGCGTTGGAAAAGCTGAACAGCAGCCACCCCTGGATATACCAGCTGGTGCAGTACAATCCGCTGGCAGCGCTGGTAGAACTGTTTCGCAACAGCATGCTCGGCGGCCAGCTACAATAAATACTGGCAGCTGGCCTACAGCAGTGCCTGGATGCTGGTACTGCTCTTCATTGGCATGCGCATGTTCAGCAGGGTGGAGCGGACGTTTATGGATACCGTGTAGCCCTATCAAAAGATTGATGCCAGCAAGCCTTGCCATCTCCTGATAACGCCGATACCTTTTAGCTATGTACCTTATCAATAGAGTAAAGCATGCCATTGTACGACGTGTACCAAAATGGCACCATCAAAAAGATACATACTCACAGGCGGGAGAGGATGCCATCGTCCGGTTTATTTTTCAGGAGTTGCTGTTTGTGCAGCAGCCCACCTATATCGATATTGGGGCGTACCACCCCTACCACCTGAGCAATACGGCCATCTTCAGCGAAACTGGTTCCTGGGGCATCACCGTCGAACCCAATCCCGACCAGTTCAAACTTTTTGAAAAGCACCGGCCCCATGCGGTGAACCTCAACGGCGGCGTTGGGCTTGTGAATGACACCATTACCTACTACAGCCTGCGGCATCCTACTTTGAATACTTTCATAGAGGAAGAAGCGATGAAATACGAAAAAGATATTGTGCGTCGTATTCCTGTCCCGGTGTGGCGTTTTTCTGATATTATAGCAAAGTATGCCCAAGGCCGCAGCATCGATTTTTTAAGCCTTGATGTAGAAGGGCTGGACGAGGGGATCATCCGCAGCATCGATTTCGGCCAAACAAGGCCCAAAGTAATGTGCATAGAAACCGTGGAGAACGATGGCAACAAAGGTTGGCGACGCCTCGACTCCATGATCACCTATATCAAGCAGCAAGGCTATCTGCATTATGCCGATACCTGCATCAATTCCATTTTCATCGATAAGGCTGTTTTCCCGATTTCATTGACTTAGTGCGCTTTTGCTTGTCTTTGCTTCCTGTTTCCTCAAGCAGCAGCAATTCAGAAGTTGCTAAATCGTCTGCTTAAACTATTATCCTTGATTTACCCCCGCATATCGGTTGTTACGCCATCCTACAAT
>JALOMC010000150.1 GCA_025455665.1 Chitinophagaceae bacterium
TCGGGGCGCTGCAGCAGTTGGGCCACGGCCGCCGCATCAAGGCTGGCGCCAGCTGTTTCAAAGCTGGTGGCCGGCACGCAGCTGGGCGCACCAAAGTTGAACTTGAACGGTACCGTGTTGCCATTTTCGATCATGTATTCTACCCCTGCCATTCCGCACACATTGGCTATTTCATGCGGATCGCTGACGGTGGCTACCGTGCCGTGCACCACGGCCAGGCGGGCAAACTCCGACGGGATGAGCATACTGCTTTCGATATGCACATGCGCATCGGTAAAGCCAGGCACGAGAAATGGCAGCGAAGAATCGGGCTGCTGGCCGGTGGCGGTGATGCTGGCAATGCGGCCATCCATTACCTGAAGTGAAACCGGATAAATAGTACGGGTATGCAAGTCGGCCAAGTTGCCGGCCACGGTATAGTTCATGTTGCGGTTGTTTTTACAGAGCAGCCAGGCTGCTTTAATGCCGGGCAAGTTCCTGCAAATACGGCACCCGGGCAAAACAGTTTGGGGAAAGCCGGGGCACAAAAAAATCCCGCTCCTGTTGGGGAGCGGGACCTGATATTCACCTCTGAAAAACCAATTTCTACAAGCGGGCACCACCGTTATACACGGAAGTGGCTGAAAGCCTTGTTGGCTTCGGCCATGCGGTGGGTGTCTTCTTTCTTCTTGAAAGCGGCACCTTCACCTTTGCTGGCAGCTACGATTTCGTTGGCCAGTTTGTCGGCCATGCTGCGACCGTTGCGTTCGCGGCTGTAGCGGATCAGCCATTTGATGCTGAGGCTCACCTTGCGGTCGGGGCGTACTTCGGTAGGGATTTGGAAAGTAGCACCACCGATACGACGGCTGCGTACCTCTACGCTGGGCGTTACGTTGGCCAGTGCTTTGCGCCAGATTTCGTAGCCATCTTCGCCAGTGATTTTGCTCACTTTCTCAACGGCATCGTAGAAGATGGTCAGAGCAGTGCTCTTTTTACCTTCCCACATCAGGTTGTTTACAAAGCGGGTAACGAGCTTGTCGTTAAACTTTGGATCGGGTGCCAGGGGCAGCTTTTTGGCTTGCGCTTTCCTCATATAATTAGGTCAATTGAAAATCTTGCGGAATGGGATGGATTACTTCTTAGCCTTCTCCTTCTTGGTACCGTATTTCGAGCGGCTCTTCTTACGATCTTTTACACCGGCAGTATCGAGGCTACCGCGAACGATGTGGTAACGTACACCTGGCAGGTCTTTTACACGACCACCACGGATCAGCACGATGCTGTGCTCCTGCAGGTTGTGGCCTTCGCCGGGAATGTAGGCAATCACCTCAATTTTATTGGTCAGACGCACCTTGGCAACCTTGCGCAGGGCCGAGTTGGGCTTTTTAGGAGTAGTAGTGTAAACACGGGTGCACACACCGCGGCGTTGGGGGCATGCATCCAGGGCACGGCTCTTGCTCTTGGCCTTGATGACTTCTCTACCTTTACGTACCAGTTGCTGTATAGTAGGCATTCGACGCTTTTTAAAATTGGACGGCAAAGGTAGGAGTACCGGAATTATTTCCAAAAAGAAATGCCGGTTATTCTGGCAATTTATTCAGATAGGCCGCGTTTTCGGGGATTTTGTGGGCCTGGCAGGACGCAGATTGGGCAGATTGGGCCGGCAAACGCAGATTTTGAGGTTGAGTACTGGCAATTATCAAACAGCCGGCACCCGCCCTACCACAGCAGCCAAATCAACACGACGATCAGATTGCTCAGCAGGTTCACGGCATCATTGGTCATCCAGCGCCAGCCGCGGTCGGGCTGCTGGCCAGCGCAGGCCGGTCGGTCGCTCCAGCCTCCGTCGGGCAGTCGATATTTGGCTTGAAGCAGGCTACCCAATACCGAATCGAGCAACATACCAGCCACGCCTGCTAAAGCCAACCAGACAGCCTGCTGCCAGGCGATGGTCAAAACAGGCACGGCCAGGGCCGCCAGTAGCGCTGCCCCTGCCACACCCGCCAGGGTACCCTGCCAGCTGATGCCGCCGGATAAGCCAGCGGACACCGGGCGCCAGCGCACTATATCGATTACGCGGCTACCTGCCCGCTGCCCTATTTCGCTGCTCCAGGTATCGGCCAGGCACACGGCCACGCTGGCCCACGCTGCCAGCACCCATGCCGGCGATGGGAAAAAAGTATGCAACCACATCAGCAGGCCCGCCAGCCCACCATTGGCCAGCACCTGCTGCCAATCACGGGCACGGCCTTGTTTGGCATCGGCCGGGGCCAGGCTGCTACCTACCCGGCTGAGCAAACTACCCGACACAAAAAACAACAGCAACGGCAAAGCGACCTGCCAGCCCTGGGCTACCCACACCAACACGCCCAATAGCAAGGCGGTGGCTGCACCACCCGCATTCAGCCATCTGCGCCACCAGGCCAGCAGCGCCACCCCAGTGGCCAGGCCCAATGCCGGCCATAGTTGCGTTTGCAGGGCACTGTCTACCACAGCGGCCATGCCCCAGGCGGTGAGCAAAGGCACCGTCACATTATCGGTACCGCCCGAGCCCAGCGCTTCCGCCAGCGTAGCCACCGCCGCTACGGCCAACACTGCCCACACGGTGGGGGCATGCTGCAGGCTGATGAAGGGCCATGCAAGACCAGGATGCAAGGTTTTGAGCCATCCGGGCAGCAGTAGCAATACAGCAGCTGCCACTACAAAAAATGTGAGGCTACCCTGCCAGCTTTTACGGTCGCCGGTAAAGTGGTAAAAGCGGCGGGCAGTGAGCTCGCCCACCAGCGCCGCAGCGGGATCGGCCAGGGCCAGTACCAGCATGGGGTACACCACCAGCCACGGCCACAGGCTGCCAAACAATACATGCAGCAGCAAAAAGGAAATGGGAAACAATGCAATACCCCAGCTGCGGCGCTGCCGGGCTTCGTCGATGGCCAACTGCCCACGGGCTACCGCCCAAAACAGCAAGCCGGTGGCGCCGGCCACAATAGCATCGAGCAAAAACGGCTGCGAAAAAAAAATAGGTGCTACGGCAATAGCCGACACAGCTACCAGGTGCACCAGCTTGCGGGCCAGCACCAACGGCAAAAGCCCTCGCCGGCCTGCGTATTCGCTCAACAGTAACACCAGTGCTATCAGCAGCACCAAGCCCAGTACCGGCCACGCTTGCATACACCCTTTAGTTGTGCCACGAATATCAGCCTTCCGGCGCTTGCAAGTGCAGGCAGCGGCAGTTCGGGACAAAATGTTTGACACACCCCGCATACAGCACTAAGTGTACCAAGGCACCGCTGCGCTGCCGCCACCAGCCGCTGCGCAATGCCAGCACAAATGCACGGCCTGCTGTCTCAGCCGCCCAGCCTCACCTTATCGCATTGTCACATCAGCACATTATCACATTAGCACATTAGCTGCCCGCATTATCGTATTATCGCACACCGCATGGTTGATTGTTTCTTCACCGCTTTCTCTCTTTTAACTGTACACACTTCCTATGCGTTCGCTTGAGCTCGAAGATCAGTCCTGGTTTCCGCCCCTGCTCCGTTTTTACCAAATGGAGTACCTGAGCTGGCTGGCGGCCCGATTTGGTTTGTATGCACCGCTGACCAATGCCATGCAGTACTTGCTACAGTGCCACCCGAGCGAACAATGGACCGACTGCTGCAGCGGTGCCGCAGGACCGGTGGCCAGCCTGATAGAAGAAGGCATTGAGCCGAGGGGGTTGATACTGGCCGACCAATACCCGCAACTCCCCTCCGAGCTGTTGCTGGTTCCTTTTGACCTTGTACATTATCGGCTGCCGGCCGACTCCATACCCGGCGAAGGACTGGTAACGATGTTCAATGCTTTCCATCATTTTGCTGCCGACGTACAGCAGCAGTGGCTGCAGCAGGCAGCAGCACAGCAGCGCCCTTTGCTGGTGGCCGAAATCACCCGCCCCACCCTGCTGAGTTGGTTGGCGGTCACGCTGGCCGGCACACTCGGCGTGCTGCTGTTTACTCCCTTTATTCAGCCGTTCAGTTTCAAACGGCTCTTGTTTACCTATCTGCTGCCGATCAACATCATCAGCATTACCTGGGATGGCTGGATGTCTGTCTTCGGCGCCACCAGCCGCAGCCGCATGCAGCAGCTGGCCACGCAGCTACATAGTGCCCACTACAAAGCATACTATTTCGAAGCCGGGCCCTGGTGGCGGCGGCTGGCTGTACTGGCCGGCGAACCCATTACTCCTTCCGGCGTTTCATCATTTACCAGCCACCTTAACAACCACGCATGAGCAGTATCCGGCACTGGTGGGCCTTCACCCGCCCACATACTATTATCGGCAGTTTTTTCAGCATATCGGCATTGTACGTTATTGCTTGCTTTGAGGCCGGGTACCCACTGCAGCAGAACCCTGCCAGCTTGCTACTACACGAGTGGCCGCATTGGCTGCACACGCTGCTGGCAGCCCTTGCTTGCAATGTGTTTATAGTAGGCCTTAATCAATGGCAGGATGTAGAGGTAGACCGCATCAACAAACCGTGGCTGCCGCTGGCCAGTGGTGCTATCAGCCTATCGGCAGCCAAAGCAGTGGTAATAACCTGCTTGCTGATATCGCTGCTGGTGGCCGCCTGGGAAGGCTGGTGGCTGCTGGTACTCATTGCCAGCATTAATGCCATTGGGGCGGCCTACTCTTTGCCGCCGCTCAAGCTCAAGCGACATCATCTGCCGGCAGCGGTGGCCATTGTAGGCGTTCGTGGCCTGCTCGTCAATCTGGGCATGACAGCCCACTTCATGCATCAGTTGACCGATGTTTACAGCATTCCCACTGCTATCTGGCCATTGGCCGTTTTTGTAGTGGGCTTCAGTTTTGGCATTGCTTGGTTTAAGGACATCCCCGATACCAGCGGCGATGAACAATTTGCCTTTCAAACACTGGCCGTGACCATGAGCCGCCGCACCGCATTGTGGCTGGGCGTAGCCGTAGTAGGCGCTTCGTACCTGCTGCTTTGTGTGGCGCCCTGGGTGTGGCAAATGCCGGTACATAGGGGCTTTTTTACCACCATACATGCTTTAGCAAGCGGGTGTTTTGTATGGCAGGCCAGCCGGCTTTCGTTGCAAAATGAAGTAGCCATCAAACGCTTTTACATGTTCTTCTGGCTGCTGTTTTTTCTGGAATACATCTTCTACCCGCTGGCCTATTGGCTGGATGCGTGAACGCCGGGTTTTGTCAACCAATTGTAAAAACTGGGCCGCCTGGCGGCAGCGGTCAACTTTCGATCATGCGCACTGTTCCTTTGCACCCCCTTACCTAAAATTGTGCATATGGAAACAAACGGCCGCTTACAAGGCATTCGGCAGCAAATAGTGAATCACCCGCTGTACCAGCAGCTGTATAGCATAGAAGACCTGCGGGTATTTGCCAGCTACCATGTATTTGCAGTGTGGGATTTTATGAGCCTGCTGAAATCACTACAGCGGCAGCTGACCTGCGTAGCGCCGCCATGGGTACCGGTAGGCAGCGCCAGCACCCGCTTTTTGATCAATGAAATAGTAACTGGCGAAGAAAGCGACACCGACCTGAATGGACAACGCATTAGCCACTTTGAGCTGTACCTGCAAGCAATGGATGAACTGGGAGCCGATACAACGCCGGTAAAACAACTGCTGCTATACCTGCAGCACGGTATGCCGGTGCGGCAGGCCATGCAAAAACTGAAACTGCCCGACGCGGTGCAGCAATTTTGCAGCTTTACGTTCGATGTGATTGAAAAAGCACCGCTACATGCACAAGCCGCTGTGTTTACCTACGGCCGCGAAGACCTGATACCCGATATGTTTATGAGCATGGTACAGCGCCTGCAGGCACTGTACCCCAGCCAGCTGGCTACGTTCACCTACTACTTGCAGCGGCACATTGAGGTAGACGGCGACCACCACAGCTACCTGGCAGCGCAAATGGTGGCCGAACTATGTGGCGCCGACGAGAACAAACAGCAGGAAGCACTTGAGCTGGCTCATCAATCGCTGGAGATGCGCAAACGCCTGTGGGATGCGGTAGCGGCAGCACTGCCCAGCCGGCGGGTAGAGGCATGAGCCAATCAGCTTTTGAGCTTCGAGTGCAGCCATACCGGGCCACGGATCGACAGATCGAAACAAAAGCGGCGCAGGTAGAAACACCTGCGCCGCCATCATTTCGTACATACCGTTGTTTATACCCGATACATCCACTCATGCACATCGGGCACCTGGCCGTAGCGGATGGCATTGAGACGCTCCAGCACCATGGGCGTCATGGTCAGTGCTGCCGGGTCAAAATGCATCAC
>JALOMC010000151.1 GCA_025455665.1 Chitinophagaceae bacterium
AAAGAACCAAAAAATCAAGGCAAGCCCGATCCCTCCGGGCGGCTTGCCGGGCCCGCGCCTCCCTCTGCTTGGCTGTTCTATTTTTTCGTAGCCGGTGGCATACTTCAGTGAAAGATGACTGATAAACTGCCACCCGGCTGCAGTACCCTACCCTGCCGGCGACGAGGTTGACGGACTTTGATGATACGTTGGAAAGTGGCCTCAATCACAGAGTTCATTAGGTTCCGTCATGCCGACGCAGGAGGCATCTCTTGAGGCAGGTCCGTTCCCGTCAAGGTGGTCTGCTCATCCCCTCCCGTGGAAAGCCTGCCCCGCCAGTAGCGGCGGGTGGCTGCTACTCAGTCGAGGCCTTGATGGGTGCTAGCGCATGCAGCATGGTGCGCCTGCAATACGTTGCCCAAACCACAACCCCGACGGGGTTGACCAGCAATACCGACACCGACAATAGGCTGCTGCAACCCCGAAGGGGTTGAATCATTCTATTCCACTTCGCCGATGTTGGTCGTCTGACAAACAACCTCCATCTTGGATGTGCCTCGGATAATGCATGTTCTTTTGCCTTGATGCAAAAGAACCACCTACGACTCAGTCGAGGCAGGAAAAATCAAGGCAAGCACAAATGCCTCCGGCTGTCTTGCCAGCCCACGCCTCCCCCTGTGTAGCTGTTCTCCGTTTTCTCTTATCCAGTGGGATACTACTAAGCGTGACGGCTGATAAAATGCCCAGGCGGCTGCAGTACCCTACCCTGCCGGCGACGAGGTTGGCGGACTTTGATAACAGCTACGGTTTTGGCAGAACCCCTTAAGAGCGGTACGAGCGTTGCTGGCTGCATAATTGCGGGTCATATCATCCGTGATGGCGACTTCGAGAGGAATAAAAACAAAAGCAAAGCAAAAAAGCGCCCCGACCAAGTCAAGGCGCTTTTATATCGTTGGTGGCGGTACTCAACTCCTGCACTTGCTACACACCCCACTTACCACCATCTCAGCCTTGCTGGCTTCAAAGCCCTCGGGCATGCGCACAAAGGGTACGTGCACATCATCGAGGCACTGGGTGGCACTGCAGCGGGTGCATACAAAGTGCACATGGTCATCGTGGTGGTGGCCGTCGGTGCAGCCGCTGCGGCAAAGGGCGTAGCGGGCAGCCCCATCGCTACCGGGTATGCTGTGGATGATGCCTTTTTCAGCAAAAGCCTGCAAGGTGCGGTAAATGGTGACGCGGTCCATGCCCTGCAGCGAGTGCTCAATATCGGCATGGCGCAAAGCGCTGGCCTCTTGCAGCAAAAACAGCTGCAAAATGGAGCGGCGGCTATCCGTCACGCTCAGGTTGTTTCGCTTTAGTATGTCTACTGTAGCATCAGCCATAGGCTTGCGTTTTTGCCAATCAGAAAAAAAAGTACAAGCGCCCGCTGTCTTACTGCGGACTGTTACCAAAAATATTGTTTACAAAGCTTGCCCGGTCAGTCTCTTTCAGCAGGCCTTCAATTCCCTCTTTTAGTGCACTTATTTCCTTGTTTTTCAAACCATCGTAAATGCCCCGCACACGCCCCTGCCGATCGATGAGTGCTACAAACTGCGAGTGTAGAAACTGATCGTTGATGCTGCCCACATTGTTTTGCGGATCATCAATGTGGTAGCTTTCGCGGGCCAGCTGGTACAGGGCCAGCTTATTGCCGGTCAAAAACTGCCACTGCTTGCCATCGGCCCCAATACTATCAGCATAGGCCTTCAGTTGTGGTATGCTGTCTACTTCGGGCTGGCAGGTATGGCTCAGTATTACCAGCTCTTTGTTGCCCTTGTAGGCTTCGTACACGGTTTTCAGTTTGCCATTCATGTTGGGGCAAATGCCGTTGCAGGTCACAAAAAAATAGTTGGCCACATACACCTTGCCTTTCACCAGATCATTGCTGATGGTATCGCCCGATTGGTTGACAAAGCTGAACGGCTTCACGTAGCTGATGACCGGCAATTTCGATTTCCAGTTGTCGGTACCCCGAAACACGAAGTAGAAAAACCCTGCCAGCAGGGCTACAAACACCACGCCGTATACTAATAACTTCTTTTTCGCACTCATGGTATGCAAAGTTACCGGATGGCAAGTTTAGCCTACCCTATATTTGCAATTCGGTTGCAATCAAGGGTCAGAAAAACAATGGGGCGTTTTGGTATAAAAATTAACTGGGATCGACTGGGCATCGCTGCATCGCTGGCCTGTGCTATTCACTGCGCCGTGGTGCCGCTATTTTTTACCAGCCTTCCGCTGTTTGGCGTCAACCTGGTAGAGAGCAAGGGCTTTGAATACTCCATGATCGGCGCCGCCTTTCTCATTGGCATTTTGGCGCTGCGCCACGGCTTTCGCTGGCACCACCATCGCTATGTACCCGTACTGCTGTTTGTAGTGGGGTTTGGGCTGCTGGTGGGCAAGGAGCTGGTAGCCGACCACCCCGTGTGGATGGTACTGCTGGCTGTTGCTTTTATTGTAGCGGCGCATTATTTCAACTATCGGCTCTGCCGCCGGGCCAATCATTGCCACAGCAGCGATTGTAAGCACTAAGCGGCGTCCGTCGCTTCGGTTGCTTCTTCTTCGGGGGCTTTTACTTTCGGCCTGATGATTTCAAAATCATCTTCCAGATAATCGTACACGTTTACTCCGAATATTTTGCTGAGAATGCGGCAATGGCGTACGGTCAGCTCCGTCACGTTGTTTTCAATTTTGCTATAAGCCGCCTGCGAAATGCCCATTTCTTTGGCCACCGCTTCTTGCTTCAGATTGCGCATATTGCGCAGCTTTTTAATCACTGTTCCGGGCATAGTACACTTGTTTAGAACTACCATGGCCGGTCGTCAGCCATGGTCGCAATTTATTTTGTTTAACATCAGCAGCGGCCAAAAAAAACGGGCCGGAGCCCGTTTTTGGAATTATTTAAAAAAATGCAGCATGGTTACTCCCGCTCAGGTGCCAGGCCCCAGTGGGCTGGGCTACGCCACAGGGCGCTCAGCAGCAGTTCCCGCATAAAGAAAAATTCCTTGGGCAGCTTGTCGTACACCGAGGCAAACAGCTCTTCGTGGCCCAGAAGTTCTTTCTTCCACAGTTCGCGGTCTACTTCCATAATGGCGCCAAACTGCTCTTTGCTGAAATCGAGACCGGTCCAGTCCATGTCTTTGTAGCGGGGCATCCAGCCAATGGGGCTTTCTACGCCCAGGCTCAGGCCCTTGCAGCGGTTTACCACCCACTTTAGTACCCGCATGTTCTGGCCAAAGCCGGGCCAGGCAAAATTGCCATCGGCATCCTTGCGGAACCAGTTGACACCAAAAATGCGGGGCGGTGCTGGCAGGTCGCGGCCAAACTGTAGCCAATGGTTCCAGTACTCGCCGGCGTGGTAGCCCATAAAGGGCAGCATGGCAAAAGGATCGCGGCGTACTTTGCCCACCTCGCCAAAGGCAGCAGCCGTCATTTCGCTACCCATGGTGGCAGCCAGGTATACGCCAAAGGTCCAGTTGAAGCTTTGGTACACCAGCGGCATGGTAGTAGCCCGGCGGCCGCCAAATATGAAGGCACCGATAGGTACACCGGCGGGGTCATCCCACTTATCATCCAGTACCGGATTGAGGTGGGCCGGCGCCGTAAAGCGGGCATTGGGGTGTGCCACTGGCTTGCCAGCTGCCTTGTCGTAAGGTTGGCCATGCCAGTCTATCAGGCCATCGGGCACTTCTTTGGTCATGCCTTCCCACCACACATCGCCATCGGGGGTAATGCCCACATTGGTAAAAATGGTGTCGCGGGCTATAGAAGCCATGGCGTTGGGGTTGGTCTTTTCGTTGGTACCGGGTGCCACGCCAAAGTAGCCTGCTTCGGGGTTTATAGCGTACAGTTTGCCGTCGTCGCCTTTGTGTATCCAGGCAATGTCATCGCCCACGGTGGTCACTTTCCAGCCGTCCATACCAGCTGGTGGTATCATCATGGCAAAGTTGGTTTTGCCGCAGGCGCTGGGAAATGCAGCCGCTACATAGGTCTTTTCTTTTTCGGGGCTCTCTACGCCCAGTATCAGCATGTGCTCGGCCAGCCAGCCTTCTTCGTGGCCCATTACACTGGCTATGCGCAGCGCAAAGCATTTTTTACCCAGCAGGGCATTGCCACCATAGCCACTACCGTAGCTGATGATGAGGCGCTCCTCAGGAAAATGGCTGATGTACTTGACGGTGGGGTTGCAGGGCCACCTGGCATCGGCCTGGCCTGGTTGCAGCGGGGCCCCTACCGTGTGGATGCACTTCACCCATTCGCCCGGCTTCATATGTTCCAGCACCTGGCTACCCATGCGGGTCATCAGTTTCATGTTTACCACTACGTACTCGCTATCGGTTATTTCTACCCCATAGCGGCTGAGGGGCGAGCCCACCGGGCCCATGCAAAACGGAATAACATACATGGTGCGGCCACTCATGGCACCCGCAGTCAGGCCTTCCAAAATGCCTTTCATTTCGCGGGGGTCCATCCAGTTGTTGGTGGGGCCGGCATCATCCTTGCGCCTGCTGCAGATAAAGGTCTTGTCTTCTACGCGGGCCACATCGCTGGGGTCGCTGAAGCAAGCATAACTATTGGGCCGCTTTACGGCGTTCAGCTTTATAAATGTTCCCTTGTCTACCAGTTGCTGGCACAGTTGGTCGTATTCTTCCTGGCTGCCTGTGCACCAATGGACGCTGGCCGGCTGTAAGTGGCCAGCCATGGCACTGACCCACTTTTGCAGCTCGGTGCTGATGGGGTCTGACTTGCTAAAAAAATAATCGTCTTGATCGAACATGGTGTGAATTTTTATGATTCTCAATTTTTTATTGCTCCCGCAAGTTGCCCCTACCAAAGCGCTTAAAAAATGAGAAGCGTCAGTTCAATTGTCTGATGTTTGTCTGCATTTGCTTAAATATTCTCAATAGTTATACTGTGGATAATTGCGGCACTGCCCGGCCTGCTACCAACCTAATTTTACCTGAGTAAAAAAGCCATTGGGAGAAAGGACATGAAGCTGAACCAAACCACCTTGCAAAAACTGGAAAGAGTACTGACGGAAGCGCAGTATGTGTACCGCTATGAGCGGGGCACTTTTCAGAGCGGGTATTGCATATTGGAGCAAAAGCGGGTGGTAGTACTCAACAAATTTTTGAATGTGGAAGGCCGCATCAATACCCTGCTGGAACTGATACCACAGCTGGAGATCAACCGCGACCTGCTGACCCACGACAGTCAGAAAACCTACGAAGAGGTGCTGAAAATGGCCCTATCGGCACAGGAATGATGCGTAAAAAATGAATAACACAGAAAGACTTTTTGCTGCCGCAAAAGGTCTTTTTTGTTTGCCCGTACTTTCGTTTGGCATCTGGCGTATGGCAACACTCAAAATCACTTTTCTTGGCACCGGCACCAGCAGCGGCGTACCCATGGTAGCCTGCGACTGCGAAGTGTGCAGCTCGGTACACGCCAAAGACAAACGCCTGCGCAGCAGCATACTGGTACAAAGTGCCACCACCACGCTGGTGGTAGATGCCACGCCCGACTTCCGGCAGCAAATGCTGCAGCACGGGGTACGCCGCATCGATGGCATCCTCATTACCCACTCGCACAAAGACCATGTAGGCGGACTGGATGACACCCGCGGCTTCCAGTTTTTTCAGCAGCAGCCCACCCGCCTGTATGGCAGCGCCCTTACGCTGCAGGGGGTGCGCCACGAAGTGCCCTACGCCTTTGCCGAACACCGCTACCCGGGTGTGCCTGTGTACGAGCTGTACGAGATAGACGATGCCCCTTTTTGGATTGGCGATATTGCCATACAGCCCATTAAAGTATGGCACTACAAGCTGCCGGTGCATGGTTTTCGCTTTGGCGATTTTACCTACATCACCGATGCCAACCACATACCCGAAGAAGAACTACAAAAAATACGCGGCAGCCACACGCTGGTGCTGAATGCGCTACGCAAAGAACCGCACATATCGCACTTTACGCTGGATGAAGCAGTGGAGCAACTGCAGCAATTGCAGGTGAAGCAGGGATACCTTACCCACATCAGCCACCAGCTGGGGCTGCACCATCACATAAACGAAGAACTGCCTGCGGGCATAGCGCTGGCCTACGATGGTTTGGAAATATGGGTGTAAGTGCTAACTTGGGCTACTGCCCCGCCGGCACCTGCCCATGGCCCGATACAAACACCGATACCAATCGTGGATACGTGACTACTTCAGCTTTACGAAGTGGCAGCGCCGGGCGCTGCGAGCTGCAGGCCGTAACCGAATGGGTGAATGCCGATGCTGACCGGGCAGACAGCAGCGACCAATACGACGACCGATCGAACCAGTTCAGGCAGCCTGCCCGCAGCAGCGAGGCTACTGCCGCCAGCTATTTCTATTTCGACCCCAATACTGCCAGCCAGGCCGATTGGCAGCGCCTGGGTGTACGCGAAAAAGCAGCAGCCGGCATTTTGAAGTATGTAAGCAAAGGAGGCCGCTTTCGGCAGCCC
>JALOMC010000152.1 GCA_025455665.1 Chitinophagaceae bacterium
ATTGAGTGCATCGTGTACATGGGCGAAAAAGACATAGAGCGCCAGGCGCCCAATGTGGCCCGTATGCAAATGCTGGGAGCCAAAGTGGTACCGGCCACCAGCGGTAGTAAAACTTTGAAAGATGCTACCAACGAAGCCATCCGCGACTGGATCAACAACCCCAACGATACGCATTACATCATCGGTAGTGTGGTAGGCCCGCACCCTTACCCCGATATGGTGGCTCGCTTTCAAAGCGTCATCAGCCAGGAAATACGCTGGCAGCTGAAGCAGACTACCGGCCGCGAACTGCCTACCCACGTGATGGCTTGCGTAGGTGGCGGCAGCAATGCTGCGGGTGCCTTCTATCATTTTTTAGACGAGCCCACTGTAAACATTGTAGCAGTAGAAGCCGCCGGCGAAGGTGTACACAGTGGCATGAGTGCCGCTACCACTGCACTGGGCACACCAGGCATACTGCACGGCAGCAAAAGCCTGCTGATGCAAACCGCCGATGGCCAGGTAGTAGAGCCGCACAGCATTTCGGCCGGCCTCGATTATCCCGGCATCGGGCCCATGCACGCTTGAAAATTAATTAGAACGCCAATTTGTTCGATACGCAGCGGGGTATCTTTCTCAGCGCCACCGATGAACAAGCGCTGGAAGCCGCATTTCATGTCAGCAAAACGGAAGGGATCATCCCTGCATTGGAAACAGCACATGCCTTTGCCGTCATCGATCAGCTTCATCTTTCGCCAAAAGATGTGTTGGTCGTTTGCCTCAGCGGCCGCGGCGATAAGGATTTGGCCACTTACATGAAGCACCTGTAGTTTGAACAACATCAACGCAAAGCAGCTGCCGCAACACGTGTAGCTGCTGCCCAACATTGCACCATGAGCCGTATACAACAACTCTTCAACCGCAAGCAGCAACACGTCCTCAACGTATACATCACCGCCGGCTACCCCCAACTGCACGATACGCTCCCCATCATGCAGGCCCTGCAGGCCCACGGTGCCGACCTGATAGAACTGGGCATGCCCTACAGCGATCCGCTGGCCGATGGCCCGGTGATACAGCAAAGCAGCAGCATTGCGTTGGCCAACGGCATGACCATCGCCACGCTTTTTGAGCAACTGAAGGACATGCGCCATTCAGTTTCCGTTCCAGTCATTTTAATGGGCTACATGAACCCCGTGCTGCAGTATGGTTTCGAGCAATTTTGTGCCGATGCGGCCGCCGCAGGGGTAGATGGCCTGATACTGCCCGACTTGCCGGAATACGAATTTGAGACTGAGTATGGAGCCATCATCAAAAAGTACGGCCTCGACTTTATTTTTTTGGTAACGCCTGAAACCGCCCCTGAGCGGGTGCAACACCTCGATGCCCTGAGTAGTGGTTTCCTGTACGCCGTTTCTTCGTCCAGTACCACCGGCGGCAACAAAGATTTTTCGCCGGTGCAAGATTACCTGCAGCGCCTGCAAAGCTATCAGCTGCGCAATCCGGTGTTGGTAGGCTTTGGTGTGAAAGACAAAGCCAGCTTTGAAGCGGCAGCTGCTCATAGCAATGGTGCCATTATTGGCAGTGCTTTCATCAAGGCACTCGAAGGCAGCACCGATGTGCAGGCCAGTACCCGCCAGTTTTTGGCAGGTATCCTCGATCATTAATTCGTTCGCCTCAGTATCGGTTTTTCATATTAAATTCCAGTTTCATTGGTGTAAACACACATGAAGGCTGGATACGCAGTGGCCGATGCTGCCTGCAATTACTTATACGCATCATGGTATTTGGCGGCACTGGCGCCATACGGTCGCTGGCGTTTTGCCAGTGCGCCTTTTGCAGCCGTGGGCAATCCGCATGCCGTGCTGCACCTGCAGCTGTGTATGCAGGGCGTAGCTTATCGCATTGCTATCGACCACAGTAATCTACCCGATATTGACGAGACCTCGCTGGCATGGTGCCATGCCTACGGCAAGGTGAACCTGCGGCCCGAGGATGCTGAACGGCCCAAGCTGGTAGCCATTGGTCCGCTCACGGCCATTCGCTTTCAGCCTGGCTGGCGCATGCTGCTGCTGGCACTGGCCAATGCCTGGCGGGCCCGCAAGCGGGTGCAAAACTGGCGGCGCTTTTTTGGTAACTACCGTGCCTGCCTGCGGCGGCCGCGGTTGGCCGATTTGCAGCCAGGCCACGCACAAGCCAACTACGTGTTTTTTGCCAGTTCGCAGTGGAAGAAGGAGGCAGCTGTGAATGAACTGCGGGCCTGCTTCATCAGGGCCTGCAAGGCGGTGCCGCACTGCCGCTTCGAAGGCGGCTTTGCCCCCCGATCAAAAAGAGACATGGACGCATACAGCGAACTGGAAATGAAAGAGCGGCTGGCTGAAAGGGAGTACCTGGACAAAACACAACGCTCGGCGCTGGCGTTCAATACCCCCTCGGTGGCAGGCTGCAATGGCTGGAAGTACTGCGAACTGCTGATGATGGGCAAGGCAATACTGACACCACCGCTGGTGCGATTGATGCCCGGGCACTGGGAGCACGGCCACCACTATCAGCAGTGCCTGCCCGACGGGACCGATCTGCCAGCCCAGATAAACCTGCTGCTGCAAAAGCCGGATTACCGGGAACAACTGGGCCAAAATGCCCGGGCCTATTATGAGAAAGAACTGGCAGCCGGGGTGGTGATTGAAAAACTGCTGCAGCATGCACATACAAACTACCCATTTGCTTCAGCATGACACCCACTGAAAACTACCCGCAGAGAATCATCGGTAGCAGCCACGAATTGGAGGCATTCAGAGTCATGACGGAAGCCGTGCTGCCCAATGGTTGCCGTCCCATCCGGCTAGTCGAGCAGGACAGCTGGCACTGGACGAACGGAGCATTGACCCACGTATCGGGCGGCTACTTTCATGTGGTGGGGCTGCAGCGCCAAACCACTGATGGCGAACGACTGCTGATGTACCAGCCACAAAGTGCCCTCACTGGCCTGCTGCTGTACGCACCTGCCGGTAGCCTGCCTTGTGTACTGTTACAGGCCCGGGCCGAACCGGGCAACATGCCGGTGGTGCAGTACGGGCCTACCATCCAATCTACACAGGCCAATTACCTGCGGGCACATGGCGGTAAACCCACAGCCTACCTCGAGTATTTTTTCGGATACCACCCGCATGCCGGTTTGCTGCGCCAAAGCCATCAATACGATTTGGGAACCCGCTACTTCCAGAAAAGCAAGTCGCACCACTATGTGATGGCGACAGCGCTGCCCGATACGCTGGAGCACTTTGTTTGGGTACCACTGAACGTAATGCTGCAAGCAGCGCTGAATGACAACTTGCTGAACCCCGACCTGCGCAGCCTGCTGGCCGTGTACGACTGGCAGGCCCACCTGGGCCACGCCAGCATGCCGGCGCCTACCGGGCTGGAGCAACTATATGCACTGGTACAGCGGGCCGAGCAGCAAAGCCTGCCCGCCTGGCGCATGGTGCCGGTAGAAAAGTTGCAGGGATGGCAGCAGCAGCCATGGGGCGTGGTGCCCATAGGCGGCCAGGGCCTGGGCGTACAGCTGTACGAAGTAATAGCAGGCAGCCGGGAGGTAGCTACCTGGGCGCAACCACTGCTAACGGCCAGCAGCCCGGGCCGTGTGCAGCAGCTGCTGCGCCGTGGGCCACACGGCACCGAGTGGCTGGTAACGGTAGATACCGAAGCAGCCGTAAGCGCCGTGGCGCTGGTAAACGCCAGCGGTGTGGCCTACCCCGGCGGCGATGTACTGGTGGGCCGTATGCATACTGGTGGGCAGCCATGGCGCAGTATTTGGCAGTGTGATGAGGGCGGACGCTTTTATAGCATGGAGAGCAGGTACGAAGTGCGCTGGGTAGCGGCTGACGAAGTGGTGCCCATGCCCAACCAATGCTGGCTGAATACAGCTGCTGTAAAGCAATTGCTGGCGTCATCCAACAGGTGTAGTATACAGTTCAGGTGTGTGGCATCGCTGCTGCTGGATGAGTTGAACCCCTGCCTGGCTGCTGCGGGCTGAGCAGGGTACTGCTGCCCATGGCATGCGGGACAGAGCGGTGGGCTGGTGCGCTGGCGTGCCGTGCACTACGCGATGGCCCGTACAGCTGCCGGGCTGTGCACTGGCGCTGACATGCCCCCCAAAAAACATATCAAGGCTTGATAAGTGCTACCGAATCGTACTGAAATACGCGGAGCCGGGGCGGCTTTGGCTTTTGCTGCAAATAAGCGGCCGGAATGCCGCTGCCTTTGTAGTAGCGGCCAAACACTTGTAGTTGGTAGCCACTGTCTTGCAGCGCATAGTAGCGTACAGGTATGCTTACGTCGATAGAGGCAGGTAGCAGGTAAAGCCGGTCTTGTTCGGCAGCGGTTTTGCTGATCGAGAACAACTCCATTTGGCTGCTGCCCGCTACGGGATACACAATCAGGGTGCTGCGTTCTTCTTCAAGGGTTTTGGGTAGGTCGAACACGGACGCTTCATCGCTGATGAGTAACTCTTGCGTCCAATAGGCGATGAAGACGAGGATGAGCGGAATGAAGATCCAGCGGGGAAGGCGTGTCATGCGATGAAAATGAAAAATAGTGAAACGGCTACACCCGGTGCTGCCAGCCTTGTGCAATGATTTCGTGCACATTGCCACCGCGGGTGATGATGGTGGCTTTCTTCTCGGCTTCGGTCATGTAGCCAATGACGCTGATTTCTTCGCTCAGCACAATTTTGTCGTAGTCGGCCTGGGCAATGGTAAACAGCAGCTCATAATCTTCGCCGCCGCTGAGGGCGCAGGCGGTGGGGTCCAGCTCCAGCTTGTAGGCAAACTGGCGGGCATCGTTGTGTACGGGCAGCTTGTCTTCGTACAGTACGGCGCCACAGTTGCTTTGCTTGCACAGGTGCAGCACCTCGCTGCTCAGGCCGTCGCTGATGTCCATCATGCTGGTGGGCCGTATGCCTTGTGCAGCCAGCCACTCTACAATGTCTTTACGGGCTTCGGGCTTTAGCAGGCGGCCTACGATGTAGGCTTCGTTTTCCAGGTCGGGCTGCACGCCGGGGTTTTCGAGGTAAATTTTCTTTTCACGCTCCAGCAGGGTAAGGCCCAGAAAGGCGCCGCCGAGGTAGCCGCTCACACACAGCAGGTCGCCTTTTTGGGCGCCGCTGCGGGTTACAAATTCGTTGGGTGTTACCTCGCCCATAGCCGTTATGCTCACAATGAGGCCTTTTTGCGAGGTGGAAGTATCGCCGCCAATCAGATCGACCTGGTACTTTTCGCAGGCGGCGTAAATGCCTTCGTACAACTCATCCAACGCTTCCACACTGAACCGATTGCTGAAAGCAATGCTGACGGTGATGTGCGTAGGCATGGCATTCATGGCGTAGATATCGCTCAGGTTGACCACCACACTTTTGTAGCCCAGGTGCTTCAGCGGGGTATACATCAGATCGAAGTGGATGCCTTCTACCAGCAGGTCGGTGCTTACCACGGTTTGCTTGCCAAAGTGGTCAATCACTGCGGCATCGTCGCCCACGCTCAGCAGGGTGCTGGCCTGCCGGGTTTCGTTGTTGCGGGTCAGGTGCTCTATCAGGCCAAACTCGCCCAGGTTGTTTACTTCGGTACGTTCCATGTGCTGCATAAAAAAGAGACGGCGTTGAAAAAAGGAGTCGCTACTAGCCGCCAAAGGTACGCTGCAGCTGGTCCAGCGGATACTCGACGTAGGTAGGCCGGCCGGCCGGCGTGGTATTGGGCACCGTGCACAAAAACAGCTGCTCTACCAGGCTGCGCATTTCTTTTTCGCTCAGGCTGCGGCCGGCTTTGATGCTTTGCTGCCAGGCCAGGGTGCGCACCAGCCGTTCGCGGCGGCTAAAGCGTACTTCGGCATTAAAGTTTTTGTAGTGCTCCAGTATTTGCTCAATGGTTTTTTGCTCGTTGCCATTGTCTACATCGGCGGGGGTGCCGTGCAGTACAAAGCTATGCTGGCCAAAGGGCTCTATCTGGTAGCCCAGTTGCTGCATATCGGGCAGCAGTTCGGTCAGCAGCACGGCATCGGCCGGCTGCAGCGCTATGCTCACCGGAAACAGGCTTTGCTGCGTAGCGATTGGTTTGCCGAAAATGGCTTTTTGCAGCTGCTCGTACAAAATGCGTTCGTGGGCGCCCTGCTGCTGTATCAGCAGGTAGCCATGGTTGGTAATGGCTACAATGTAGGCCCAGTGCACCTGCATCAGCGGGGTATCGGGTATCCACTGAAAGCGCTTTTCGCGGCTGATGGGCCGGGCTTCGTACTCCAGGTCGGTGTAGGCCGTTTTGGGCGATATTTCAAACAGCTGCTCTTTCAGCTTGGCCAGCTCGCTTTGCCAGGCGCCGCCAGTGGCTTCATCGGTCGCCGGCGCCGGGTGGCCTGCAGTGTGGCGGGCGGCCTGTCTTATTTCGTCGGCCTGTTGTTTTTCGGCCATCCAGCTGCCGGGCATGGGGCGCATGGCGCCGGCGCCGGGCTCTATTTTGTGCGCCTGGTTTTTTTGCGTAAAGGTTTGGTACAGGCTGCTGCTGATGGTGCGTTCGGCTATGTCATCGGTCACCGGTTTGCTCACGGCATCCAGTTGTTGGATGTCG
>JALOMC010000153.1 GCA_025455665.1 Chitinophagaceae bacterium
AGACATTGGGCTACAAAGAAAAAGTCCCGCTTTTTTTGAGCGGGACCTTTCTGCAAAACAGCGTTTGAATAGCTTATTCAGCAGCCTTTTCTTCAGTGCTGGCAGCTTCGTCGGCAGCGGGTGCCTCAGTAGCTGGCGCTTCAGCGGCGGCAGGAGCAGCATCAGCTTTCTTTTTGCTGCTACCACGGCGGGTACGCTTGGCGGGTTCAGCAGCTTTCTCGGCAGCTTTACCGTACACTTCATTAAAGTCTACCAGTTCAATCAGAGCCATTTCGGCAGCATCGCCAGGGCGGGTGCCCAGTTTGATGATGCGAGTATAGCCACCAGGACGGCTGGCAATTTTGGGGCCTACCACTGTGAACAGTTCCTTTACAGCAATTTTGCTGTTGAGGGCTGCAAATACCACACGGTGTTGGTGCATGATCTGCAGTTGGCTCTCGTTCTTTTTGGTTTTGGTG
This sequence comes from Chitinophagaceae bacterium, assembly GCA_025455665.1. Taxonomy (GTDB): domain Bacteria; phylum Bacteroidota; class Bacteroidia; order Chitinophagales; family Chitinophagaceae; genus Phnomibacter. The sequence goes on from JALOMC010000153.1 coordinate 459, forward strand.
ATCAGAGGCTCTACAAAGGTGCGCAGCGCCTTGGCCTTGGCCAAAGTGGTTACGATCCGCTTGTGAACGATCAGCTCGGTGGCCAGGTTGCGCAGCAACGCCTCGCGGTGTGCCTTCTTACGACCCAGGTTGTTGATTTTGTCTCCGTGACGCATGACTAGTTGTTTTTAAACACCACACCGTGTCAAGGTATGTGGTGGGTGCAATCGGATCGGGTCCGGTTGCGGTTGCTAAATGAATGTTTATGTGCCAGATCTGGCTGAAAGCGTTATAGCTCTTCCAGATCGATGCCCATTTTCGACAGGTCCATACCAAAGTGCAGACCACGCTCAGCCAGTACCTGCTCAATTTCGCTCAGGCTCTTCTGACCAAAGTTGCGGAACTTCATCAGGTCTTCCTGCTCGTATTGAACCAGTTCGCTCAGGCTGTTGATTTTGGCAGCTTTCAGGCAGTTGAAGGCACGAACGCTGAGGTCGAGATCTTCAAGCGGCGTCTTCAAAATTTTGCGCAGCTGCAGGGTGCTTTCGTCTACCAGGTCTTCTTTCTTCTCTTCCTTGGTATCGAAAGTGATGTTTTCATCGGTGATGATCATCAGGTGCTGGATGAGGATGCGGCTGGCTTGCTTCACGGCCTCTTCAGGGTGAATAGTACCATCCGTTACCACTTCCATCAGCAGTTTTTCGTAGTCGGTACGCTGCTCCACACGGGTATTTTCCACGCTGTACTTCACATTCTTTACCGGCGTGTAAATAGAATCGATAGGAATGTAACCGAACGGGGCATCCTTCGGACGATTTTCTTCGCTTGGCACATAGCCGCGGCCCTTGCCAATGTGAATTTCGATATCCAGTTTGGCCGACGGATCCATGGTGCAAATCAACAGTTCAGGATTCATCACCTGAAAGCTTTGCAGTGCCTCGCCAATCATACCGGCAGTAAACTGCGACTTATTTTTCAGGCTCAGCATTACCTTTTCGGCAGCTACATCGCCCTCAGTTACTTTCTTGAAACGAACCTGCTTCAGGTTCAGGATAATTTCGGTAACGTCTTCCGACACGCCCTTGATGGTAGCAAACTCATGGTCGGCCCCTTCGATGCGGATACCAGTGATGGCGTGACCTTCCAGCGAGCTGAGCAGTACGCGACGCAGCGCATTGCCGATGGTAAGACCGTAACCGGGCTCCAACGGACGAAATTCAAATTGTGCTTCAAAATCGGTAGCCTTGTGCAGGATGATTTTGTCAGGCTTTTGGAAATTTAAAATGGCCATAGTATTTGATTACGAGGATTTACGAAAATCAGCAGAACAGACCGTGCGATATACAAACAAAATGAAACCGCAAGCGCTTTGGCCGGCGGTTCGCATTCATTACTTGCTGTACAATTCTACAATCAGTTGTTCTTTGATGTTTTCTGGCACGCTCTCACGCTCAGGATAAGCAATGAACGTTCCCTTCTTTTCTGTTTCGTTCCAGTCCAGCCAGTTGAACTTGGCATTTTTGCCACGCATCTGACCGATCACGGCCGGGTTTTCCACCGACTTGGGAGCCAGGGTTACCACGTCGCCGGGGCGCAGTTGGAAAGAAGGAATGTTGACTACTTCGCCATTTACACTAATGTGCTTGTGGCTTACCAGCTGGCGGGCAGCAGGACGGCTGGGCGCAATGCCGAGGCGGTACACAGTGTTGTCCAAACGTGCTTCCAGCAGTTTGATCAGGTTTTCACCGGTTACACCCTTGCGGCGGGCAGCTTCTACAAAGGTTTTGTAGAACTGACGCTCCAGTACACCATAGGTATACTTGGCCTTCTGCTTTTCTTTCAGCTGCACAGCGTACTCGCCCAACTGCTTACGCTTGCGGGCTGCACCGTGCTGACCGGGAGGATTGCTGTTCTTCCCCAAATACTTACCATTACCCAGAATGGGTTCGCCGAAAATGCGGCTGATTTTGGTCTTAGGACCTGTGTAACGTGCCATAGTTTGCTTTCATTTCGATTTTTTTAGCGTTCGGTGCGTCGATCAGTGAAAAATCGTAAAAAATGAATCGGGCACCCTTTTGAAAAATGAAACCTGTTGGCTCCTGTTTCCCTCCGCTCCCATTGGAGGTTCGGGAAGTATGGTGAGATGGAAGCAGCGGCGACAACTCTCAAAGCTGCCTGCTCACTTTCATCTTGATGACAAAGAACTTATACGCGGCGCTTCTTGGGAGGACGGCAACCGTTGTGTGGCAGCGGAGTCACGTCCTTAATAGAAGTGATTTCGATGCCGCTTTGCGAGATAGAACGGATAGCACCTTCGCGGCCACTACCAGGACCTTTCACAAACACATCGGCACGCTTCATGCCGGCATCGGTAGCTACGCGGGCTGCATCTGCAGCGGCTACCTGGGCAGCGTAAGGGGTATTCTTTTTGCTGCCCTTAAAGCCCATTTTACCAGCGCTTGACCAGCTGATGACCTGACCCTGCTTGTTGGTAATGCTGATGATAATGTTGTTGAAGGTGGCGTTCACGTGTACGTCGCCAGACGCATCCACTTTTACCACACGCTTTTTAGCTGCGGCTTTAGCACTCAGCTGTTGTTGTTGTTTTGCCATTTTGTTTTGGAGGTAGTCTTGTTAAAAAAATAATCCCGGACTGCCGTAAGGCAAGTCGGGAACCGGAGTTTCCTCCCTCAGGCCCTGAGCCTGAGATCCGGAATTTGCCGGGCTTTTATATAACAAAGCCGGGAGTACAGACGAACTGTGCTCCCGACCCGGTTATTATTTCTTCGGAGCCTTCTTCTTACCGGCAACGGTTTTGCGCTTGCCTTTACGAGTACGGCTGTTGGTACGTGTACGCTGGCCACGCAGGGGCAATCCTTTCCGGTGGCGAAGACCGCGGTAGCAAGCGATGTCCATCAAACGCTTGATGTTCATACTTACTTCGCTGCGCAGGGCACCCTCTACTTTCAGCTCATCGTTGATGATGGTACGGATAGCATTCAGGTCAGCATCGTCCCAGGCGCTTACACGCTTGTTGAAATCGATGTTGGCCTTAGAAAGGATGTACTGAGCGGTGCTGCGGCCGATACCATAGATATAGGTCAGACCGATTTCACCACGCTTATTCTTCGGAAGATCAATGCCGGCAATACGAGCCATATACAGTTACAATTTGAAATGTTAGAGTTGATTCGCTTCGCTTATCCCTGGCGCTGCTTGAAGCGGGGATTCTTTTTGTTGATGATGTAAAGCTTGCCCTTGCGACGTACAATTTTGCAGTCTGCGCTACGCTTTTTCACTGATGCACGAACTTTCATCGTTCTCGGTTTTATGCTGGTTTCAAAAATCAAACGGCTGCTTGGCGGTCAGCGGCGGCAGCGCATACTTTATTTATACCTGAAAATGATCCGGCCGCGGGTCAGGTCGTAGGGACTCATCTCTACTCCTACCTTGTCGCCCGGCAAAATCCGGATGTAGTGCATTCTCATTTTACCAGAGATGGTGCTGATGATCTCATGCCCGTTTTCAAGCCTAACCCTGAACATGGCATTTGACAACGCTTCTACAATAATTCCATCCTGCTTAATGAGTGCTTGCTTCGACATACAGTTTTTGGGAGCGCAAAGATAGAAGTTTCGAGCAAAAAACAACCAATGCCCCGCTATTATTATTCAGAAACAGGAGCCAAATGGGGGAAAAACGCCGCGGAAATGGCTGAAATAGCACCCCAGAAGGGGCTAACGGGTGGCTATACTGCCAAAATAGCTCATGGGCGACCGGCTGTTGAACGTAAAATTGGCGGTGCAGTACCCATCGGGGCCGATATACAAGTTGATGATGCGTACATCACGGTCGGACCGTGGCCGGATGGTAATGGCCCAGCCACCCTTTTTACGCGGCGCCAGTTCGTATTCAAAATCGGTGGTGCTTAGCTGAATGCCACCCTCGCCACCATAGGGGCTGCCGGCAAATGCCCGCCCGAAAAACGGCAAATCACATCTCGCCGTGTCAGCCTTCATTTCAATGAAATAATCACTTGTCAGGTTAATGGTCCGCCCCCGTTGCGTACTGGCCTGTGTCACTTTTACCTTGAATGACTTTGCCTCTATCTGCTCCTTCACAGCCGCCTGCGCCCGGGCCTTTTCCTCGGCTTTGGTTTGCCCCCACGCCATGGCCGGCACCAGCGCCAGCAAAGCGGCCCGGCAGGCATACAGTAGCACTCGCTTGAAACAAAAAGTTATAACTAGCTGCATATCAGTTGTTTTTTTGACATTCAAAATAGGTTCACCGGCAAAATGAACTCCCACTGGTTGGGCCGGGTCACAATACCCAATTCGGCATCGAGCAGGCGGCTGTAGCGGATGCCAAAAGTAACCGGCAGTTGGTTCCATACCCGGGTATCGAAGAACAGCTCGGCTCCTACCGTGCTAAATGGTCGGGTCAGCCCGGTGCGCAGACTCTTCACTTGCGTGTAATCATAAAAGGCGTTGCCGCGAATCCGAAGCAGGTACAGCAGTTGTCCAAAGCCCCACTCGGGGTACAGCAACGGCAGGTGATAGTTCGCCCCCAGTCGCCACATCCGCGGAAAATTGACGCTGCTATAACCCCTTGAAAAGGGGAACGAATTGGAAAACGCATACTGCCGCAGCGTGTCGCGGGCCTGCCAGGCGGCCGTCAGTACCACATTATGATTGCGTGCCAGGCCCGGCAGGTACAGGCTGCCACTCAGCAGCAGCTGCCAGGCCTGCTGCTGGCTGACCATGCTGCGGTAGTCGGCAAATACCGCCTGCGCCCAACGGGGGAAAATATGCTGGCGAGCCTTTTGTATTTGACCCGTGTAGCTCAGCCTGGCTCTGAAATAGGTAAAGTCCAGGTTGCGCAACAGCTCTTTGCCCAGTCCCTGCCATCGCACATGATCAGCATGTAGCGTGGTAGTAAGGGTGAGAAACCTGAACTGCCGACCACCGCTCAAATTCAGCGGCAGGCTCAGCCCGGCGTAGGCCTCGGTTTCATTGTAAATAAAAGTGGTATCGTCATTGTACAGCACATCGCGGCTCCAGGTTTGCTTTACCCCGGCTACCGGCTGCAGGTACCAGCCGCCGTAAGCAAAGTTGAAGCCGGTGCTATGACTGGTTTCGTTGGTATTGTAGGTATAAAACAGGTCGGTTTGAGTGGTATTGACAACATTGTTGCCATATAGCCGCATCGTGTAGTCCGGCTCATTCAGCTCGGGCTGCCAGCTGTGAAAATTGAAAATCCCTGTGGCCTTGCGGTAGCGCTTGCTGGCAAATGCCTGCGTCGGCAGCTGGCTCAGGTCGCGGTAGTGGCGGGCATCAATACCGTACAACGAAACCAGTCCGGCAGTAGTAGCCGGTGCCAGTAGCGGCGCCGCCGCCGACCGCCCTAGCCGATAGCCCCCTGCCGTGAAGTAGGAGGCATACAGCTGTCCTTGCTGCACATAGCCGCCATAGATGCCGGTACTGTACTGCGCCAGCAGCCAGCGTTGCCCGGTAACCACATGCTGCGCATACAGCGCATCAAAACCTCCTTCACTGGCGGTATAGTACACGGTGTCTGCCTGTACCACCGGAAAACCGAGGAGGCGATTGGCAGGCGCCAACAGCCAGCGGCTCGTGTTACCGGCCGGATTCCACAGCAGCCAGCCCATGTGGCCATTCGGCTGCCGGGCAGCTGCCAATACATCACCATCGCCGGCCAGCCACTTGGGGTGCGAGTAAAACAGGCTGCTATCGGCCGTGTAGCTGTGCAGCACCTGCCCCTCGGTGTTCAGTACCTGTAGC
>JALOMC010000154.1 GCA_025455665.1 Chitinophagaceae bacterium
AGCAAGACCGGTGAAGCGGGCCTCGAAAATATGGGAGTCGCACAAAAAAGCGCCGGATTAATCCGACGCTTTTTTATCACATACTTATCGAAGCGCAATCAGCGACGACCCATCATGCCACCCATGGGCATCTTGTTCATCATCTTCATCATTTGCTTCATTTGCTCAAACTGCTTCATGAAGGCATTTACATCTTCCAGCTTTTTGCCGCTGCCTTTTGCAATGCGAGCCTTTCGGCCGGGGCTAATGATGTCGGGGTTGGCCCGCTCTTCGGGCGTCATGCTTTGAATCATGGCTTCAATGCCTTTAAAGGCATCATCGGGTACATCCAGGTCCTTTATTTGCTTGCCCACTCCGGGAATCATACCCAGCAGATCTTTCATGTTGCCCATTTTTTTGATCTGCTGTATCTGCTGCAGGAAATCCTCGAAATCGAACTGATTCTTGCGAATCTTTTTTTCCAGCTTTTTAGCCTGCTCTTCATCAAACTGGGCCTGCGCCTTTTCTACCAGCGTGGTAATATCGCCCATACCCAGTATGCGCTGGGCCATCCGGTCGGGGTAAAACACATCCAGCGCATCCATCTTTTCGCCATTGCTCACGAATTTGATGGGCTTTTGCACCGTGTATTTGATGGACAAAGCGGCACCCCCACGGGTATCGCCATCCAGCTTGGTCAGCACCACGCCGCTAAAGTCGAGGCGGTCATTGAAAGCTTTGGCGGTATTCACAGCATCCTGGCCGGTCATACTATCCACCACAAATAAGATCTCGGTGGGGTTGACAGCGGCCTTGATGTTGGCTACCTCCGTCATCATCACCTCATCTACTGCCAGGCGGCCTGCAGTATCAATGATGACCACGTTTTTGTTTTTGGCTTTTGCTTCGCGTATGGCCGCTTGCGCAATGGCTACTGCGTCTTTGTTTTCCGGCTCGCTGTACACGTCCACTTTTACCTGCTCGCCCAGCACTTTTAGCTGGTCGATGGCGGCCGGGCGGTAGATGTCGGCTGCCACCAGCAGCGGGCTTTTACCCTTTTTGGTTTTCAGATAATTGGCCAGCTTTCCGCTGAAGGTGGTTTTACCACTACCCTGCAGGCCTGCTATCAGTATTACGGCGGGGTTGCCATTGGTACTAAATTCGCTGGCTGCACCTCCCATCAGTTCCGCCAGCTCGTCCTGTACTATTTTCACCATCTGCTGGCCCGGGCTCACTGCCAGCAGCACTTTTTCGCCCAGCGCTTTGTCCTTTACCTTGTCGGTAAATTCTTTGGCTATTTTATAGTTCACGTCGGCATCTACCAATGCCCGCCGGATGTCTTTGACGGTATTGGCAATGTTCAGCTCATTAATTCTTGCCTGGCCTTTAATGTTTTTAAAGGCCGACTCCAACCGCTCCTGCAACGATTCAAACATGCGAGAAAACTATTTCTGGTTAATACAACACACAAAAAAGGATGTAATCAATAACGAATACATCCTACAAACGAGCTGCGAAATTAAGGGATTCGGCCGATGGGTATCAGGTACCGAGGTATACGCGTAGCAGTTTGCTCCGGCTGGCGCTTTGCAGCTTGGCCAGTGCTTTGTCCTTTATCTGGCGCACCCGTTCGCGGGTCAGGTGAAAGCGATGCCCGATATCTTCGAGGCTAAGCGGACTATCGACCCCGATGCCAAAAAAGTAGCAAAGCACCTCTTTTTGCCGCTCAGTAAGGGTACTGAGGCTACGGTGAATTTCGGTTTGCAGCGACTCGTGATGGTCGAGGCGGGTGTTGGCCTGCTCGGCATTGGGGTTCACCATCAGGTCTATCAGCGCACTGTCTTCGCCATCGGCCACCGGGGCATCCATACTCACGTGCTTGCCCGAAATGCTTAGCGAAGCAGCCACTTCATCGGTTTCCATTTCCAGCACATCGGCCAGTTCTTCGGGGGTTGGTTCCCGTTCGTACTCTTGTTCCAACTGGTTAAAAGCACGGCTTATCTTATTGGTGAGCCCCACTTTGTTCAGCGGCAGCCGTACTATGCGGCTTTGCTCTGCCAGGGCTTGCAGAATACTTTGCCGGATCCACCATACTGCGTAAGAAATGAATTTGAATCCGCGGGTTTCGTCGAACCGCTGCGCTGCCCTGATGAGGCCAAGGTTTCCTTCGTTGATGAGATCGCTCAGGGTGAGACCCTGGTTTTGGTACTGCTTGGCTACGCTTACTACAAATCGCAGGTTGGCAGCCACCAGGCGATCAAGCGCCTTTTGGTCGCCCTGCTTGATGCGGATGGCCAGCTGTACTTCCTCCTCAGGGGTAATCAATACCACCCGACCGATTTCCTGTAGGTACTTTTCGAGGCTTTGGGATTCACGATTAGTAATAGACTTCGTGATCTTGAGTTGGCGCATGCTCATGGGTAAGAATTTAGTGAGAATTGATAGAAAGGGCTATGTGTGAACGTAAGCGGAAATGCAATGCTGGAAAGCCAACCACACGGATTCTGACGCGGCGTTAGAGGAAAGTTAAGGAGAACCCAAAACCATTTCCAAAAAAAATTTAAGAATTGCCGGAAATACCGGGAATGTACGCAGCCCCTGTTTAAACACACTGGCCAACAGGCTACACAAAGCGCTGCCAAATTTATTTTGGCGCTACGATTTATTTTCTATTATTGCACGGTTCGCATTGGTGATCAATGGAATCATGAACAGCTAATGAGTGCTACGATAATGAGCAAAAAGCAAAAATTCACACTGGAATACCCTGTAAGGTGCTCACCCACCATTTTGTACGAGTTTCTCTCCACCTCCAACGGCCTGCAAGAGTGGTTTGCTGACAAAGTAGACGATAAGGAAGAGATATTCTCTTTTACCTGGAACGGTAGCACCGACCAGGCTGAAGTAGTAGAAAAAGAACAGGATAAGTTCATTCGTTTTCACTGGCTACACGCTGGTACGGAGGAGTACTTCGAGTTTCGCATCGAAAAAACTGAAGTGAGCAATCAGACAATTCTGGTGATCACTGATTTTGCGGAAAAAGGGGAAGTGAAAGACCAGTCTCAATTGTGGGATTATCAGGTGAAAGACCTTTTTCACCGATTGGGTAACTAGCCTGCTGCAGCCAGCGCTGCTACCAGCAGGCGGTACTGCTCAGTATAAAATGATTTTACCTGTGGCCATTGGTCCACAGGTATTTTTTTGCCGGCTATTGCGTACAGCTGATTGTATTGGGCCACCGGCTGATCCATATCAGACAGCCTTTGCCAATGATCGGGTGGCAGCTGCTGATCCCAAGGGTTATTGGTAATGCCGCAGATAAAGCCTTGTTGCTCCAGTTGGGCAAACGCTGCGTAAAATCGGTGCAAAAAACTGCCTGACAGCTGGAGCCGGATGCTGAAACCATGCCCCCACCAAAAAAAGCTTCTGATGGCAAAATGCCCTTCCTGATCGCCGAAATTGCGAGGATAATCCAGCATCACCCAGGGCATATGCTCATACTTTTCCCCTTTCGACACCTTTGGAATCACATTGAAAATAGCAGGGTAATGCGCCACCAACGGAATACTGAGCTGCCGGTAATCATCTGCCAATTCGCCAAACAGTTCGCCGACAGCGTCTATCACCCGGTTCTTCGTTAAAATAAAAGCGGGGGTTTGTGCCAGCTGCCATTCTGCATCTGAAAGTGCTACTTTTGAATCGCTGTCGGGCAAACGCATTTACACTAGTGATTAAGCGACTTGATAAACTGATATTACGTGCCTTTATTGGGCCGTTTCTGGCCACTTTCCTCATCGCCATTTTTGTGCTGATACTCCAGTTCTTCTGGCTTTGGATCGATGACTTCGTAGGTAAAGGTATCGACATGCTGACGCTGGCCCAAGTTATTCTTTATGTGGCCGCCAGTTGGGTACCGGTAGCCCTGCCCCTGGCCATGCTACTCAGCACCATCATGACGTTTGGCAACCTGGGCGAAAGTTACGAGCTGGTAGCTATCAAATCGGCGGGCATTTCGCTGCGTCGGTTCATGCGGCCCATCATGGTGGTCAGTGTACTTATTGCCGCCATCGCCTTTTTGTTCAACAACAACATCATTCCGATCGTCAATCTTCGGCTCAACAAGTTGAAGTATGAAATTGTGTACTCGAAACCAGCATTCGATATCAAGGCCGGCGTTTTTTACGACAATATTCCTGGCTATGTCATCAAGCTGGGCAGCAAAAGCGAGGATGGCAGCAGCATTAAAGACATCATGATATACGAGCAGGGTAACTACCTGCAAGAAAACATGATTATAGCCGACAGCGGCTCTATGAAAGTGAGTGATAACAAACGCTTTCTGCGCTTTAAGCTGTACAATGGTACCCGCTACGAAGAACGGGGAATGCGCAACACTACCAATACCGAAATGATCCGGGTGCGCTTTAAAGATTATGACAAGGTATTTGACCTGTCAAGCTTTATGCGGGTACAAAGCGACGATAGTTTGTTTAAAGACAACTACCGCATGCTGAGTGTACGGCAACTTCAACGCTTCAACGATTCGGTGAGCTACAAAATCGACAGCATATCGATGCGCCTTCGCCGGGATATTGGCAGCCAATTTGCCTTTGTACAACTGCACGATAGCAACCGGCTGACACTTCCACGCATCAGCAAGGCCCCGGCCTCCATCGATCAAATCATTCCCGATTCGGCCAAAATGCCTTCGGCCGATGCTGCTTTGTCGAAAATCAATAGCGCCCAAAGCTCGGTAGCCATTTTGAGTGGCGAATTAGGATCGAAAGACCGCGACAAACGCCACTTTATGTTTGGCATTCACCAAAAATTCGCGTTGTCATTCGCCTGCTTTGTTATGTTTTTAATCGGCGCCCCGTTGGGCGCTATCATCCGCAAGGGTGGTATTGGTACGCCGCTGGTATTTGCCGTCATCTTTTTTGCCGTGTTTCACCTGTTGAACACCGCTGGCGAAAAACTGGCCAAAGAAGGCGTTTTACCAGTTTTTACCGGTACCTGGTTGCCAAGCATCGTACTGGTGCCTATTGGTCTCTTCCTTACCTACAAAGCCATGCGAGACTCGCAGCTGTTCAATAAAGAATTCTATTTCAGAACGGCGAGGCAGGTACGCGAAATATTTGCTAACTTAAAACGGGCATCCAACCGAACCTAGCAGCCGGTTCTTTTAGGCCACGGCTGCCGCAACACTACCCACTATGCAACGCAGAAAATTTGTAACCGACAGCGCAAAAGCCGCGATGGGGGCACTGGCAGCGGGCAGCCTGCTGAGCCAGACAGCCTGCAGCAGCAGCAAGCAAAACAGCAGTAGCGGCAAATACTACCCGCAAACACCGGGAATGACACAGCAGCCACTACCCTACGAGTACAAGGCACTAGAGCCGGCAATTGATGCGCTGACCATGGAGATCCACTATACACGCCATGCTGCGGCCTATACCAAAAACATGACCGAAGCGCTGGCCGCAGAGGCACCGGGCATTTCACGCCTTGAAGATCTTTTTGCTAGTATGAGTAAATACAGTGCGAAGCTGCGCAACAATGCCGGCGGGCACTACAATCACGAAAGCTTTTGGCGCTGGATGGCACCGGGCGGCAAAGCCATGCCGGCCAGCCTGCAAAAAATAATAGAACAGCAGTTGAGCTCCGTTGGCGATTTGCGCAACAAACTGAATGCAGCTGCCACCAGCCGCTTTGGCAGCGGGTGGGCCTGGCTGGTGCTGGATGCGCAAAAAAAGCTGCAGGTAGGCAGCACGCCCAACCAGGACAACCCACTAATGGACCTGAGCGAATTAAAAGGCTACCCCCTGCTGGGTATAGACGTGTGGGAACACGCCTATTACCTAAAATACCAAAACAAAAGAGCCGACTACCTGAACGCATGGTGGAGCCTCATTAACTGGGAAGAGGTAAATGCCCGCTATCAATTTGCCCTGGGCCTTTAGCCCGGCACAACATTTGACACCTAACCAGATAACAACAAATATTCGCACATGAAGACCATTACACACTGGCAATCCGACCTTGCATTTAGCAGCACTTATGACGGGCATGAAATAAACCTGAATGGCAGTACCGGCACCGATGGCAAAAGACTGGGCTATAGCCCAAAGGCACTGCTGCTGAGTGGCCTGGCTGGCTGTAGCGGCATTGATGTAGTAGAAATGCTCAAAAAAATGAAAGTGCCATTCACCCGTTTTGAAATAGTAGCCGCGGCGGAGCAAACAGCAGAGCACCCACGG
>JALOMC010000443.1 GCA_025455665.1 Chitinophagaceae bacterium
CCACTCATGCACATCGGGCACCTGGCCGTAGCGGATGGCATTGAGACGCTCCAGCACCATGGGCGTCATGGTCAGTGCTGCCGGGTCAAAATGCATCACCTCGTCTTTGTACCGCAGCTCTTTGATGGTGCTGATGGTAGCAGCGGTGCCGGCTCCAAACGCTTCTTTCAACTGGCCGGCCTGGTAGGCGGTCAGCAATTCTTCGATGGCGATGGGACGTTCTTCTACTTCCACGCCAGCTTCGCGTAACACGGTGATTACACTATCGCGGGTGACGCCGGCCAGAATAGTACCCGCACTCAAGTCGGGGGTCACTACTTTGCCACCTAATACAAAAAACACGTTCATCGTGCCTATTTCCTGTACGTAACGGTGCTCAAAAGCATCGGTCCATAGCACCTGGTCGTAGCCTTGTGCCCGGGCTTCGGCAGTGGCCAGCATGGCGGCCGCGTAGTTGCCAGCCGTTTTGGCATAGCCCACCCCGCCTTTTACTGCCCGCACATACTGCTCTTCTACATAGATGCGCATGGGCGCTGTGTAGTAGGGGCCGCTGGGGCTCAAAATCACCATGAACTTATAGTTCTCCGAAGGGCGAACGCCAATGGCATTATCGCTGGCAAACATGAACGGACGGATATACAGCGCATGGTTGGGGTAGTGCGGCATCCATGCCTTGTCTACGGCTATCAGCTGCCGCATGCCTTCTATAAAAATTTCCTCGGGCACCTCGGGCATTTGCATGCGGCGGGCCGAAATGTTGAAGCGGCGAAAATTATCGTAGGGCCGGAAGATGGCCACTTCGCCACCCGGCAGCGGGTAGGCTTTGATACCCTCAAAAATAGACTGGCCATAGTGCCAGGCGGCATTGGAGGGGTCTACTTCGATGGGGCCATAGGGTTTGATCCGCACATTTTTCCACTCGCCCTCTTCAAAATCGGCCTCTAGCATATGGTCGGTAAAAACACGACCAAAGGGGATGTTTTCGAGCACCACGCCGGCTAATTTGCTATTGGCGCTCCGCTCCACATGAATATCGGGGGCTGCAATCATCATCAGGCTATTATTTTTGGCAAAGAAACAAAATGGCCGCCAACCCGCCCGTGATGGAAGACAGAAAGGAGGATTTTAAGACAATACCCCACGAAGTGGCCCCCGGCCAGCGAGTGATGCCTGCCATGCCTGCCAAGGCAGTAGCTGCAGCGCCACCGCCACCGGCACCACCGGCACCACCCGAGGCCATTGCTACGCCGGCCCCTGCGCCGCCCGCTGCCCCCCGGCCTGCATCAGCACCCGCCCCCGCCACCCCACCCGCCGCTGCACTTAGTTGGCTGGGCCGCTTTGAGAAAAAAGTGCTGGTGGTACTGCACGAGCCCGATGCGGTGCACTGCAGCGAAGAACATCTGGGCTTTTTAACCAAAATACTGGCGGCTGTAGGCTTGGGCATGGCCGATGTAGCCATTGTAAACGCCGCCCGCCACCCGCTGGCCTACCCGGCGCTGAAAGCCCAATTGCCCGCCAGCACTGCCCTCTATTTCGGTATCGAGCCGTTTAGCGTGGGTGTGCCCATGCGCATTCCTTACTTTCAGGTACAGCAGTGGGATAGCTGCCAGTTTTTGTACGCCCCGGCCCTGCCCGACCTGAATGGCAGCGGCCCGGCACAGGTAGAGCAGAAGAAGCTGTTGTGGGCAGCATTGAAAAAAATATTTGGGTAACAGGCCGCCGGCAGCAGACAGTACCGTTTTGCAACATCAACAAACCGATCTGGCGCTGCTGTCCGCAGTGCCATGCAAGATTTCTCAACTTATGCAACTCATTTTTGCTACCAACAATGCGCATAAAGTAGCCGAGATACAAGCGGCTATTCCTGCCGGCATCCAGGTACTATCGCTGCGGCAGGCCGGCATAGTGCAGGATATACCCGAGCCCCACGATACCCTGGAAGCAAACGCCAGCGAAAAATCGGGCGTGATACTGGCCCTCACCGGTAAAGACTGCTTTAGCGGCGAGCAGGCCAGCTTTGCCGATAATGTGGCCCTGCTGCTACAAAACCTGCACGGGCAAGCCGACAGAAAGGCCCGTTTTCGCACGGTTATTTCGCTGCGTTGGCAAGGCGAAGAGTATTTTTTTGAAGGTATTTGCAATGGTCATATTACTACTGAAACACAGGGCGATGGCGGCTTTGGGTACGATCCTGTTTTTGTGCCCGATGGTGATACCCGCAGCTTTGCGGAAATGACATTGGCAGAAAAAAACCAATACAGTCATCGGGCCAAAGCAGTAGCCCAATTGTTTCAATTTTTAGCCAGCCAAACTGCCTGACTCCACATGCAACGCATCAAAATAGATTTGCCTGCCCGCTTTGCATTCAGCACACAACTTGCTGTTCGCATTACCGATTTAAACTACGGCAACCACGTGGGCAACGATGCCTTTATGGCCTTGCTGCACGAAGCACGGGTGCAATACCTGCACAGCCTGGGCTATGGCGAACTGGACGTGGCCGGGTACGGACTTATTATGGCTGATGCCGCCATTCAATTCAAGGCCGAGCTGCACTATGGCCAGGTGCTGACAGCCGAAGTAGCGGCTACCGGCCTGGCCAGCATGGGCTTTGACCTGGTATACAGGCTGACAGTAGAAAAAGAAGGGCGCCCCACCGTAGCGGCCATTGCCAAAACCGGCATGGTACTGTTTGACTACCAGCAGCGCAAGCCGGTGGCATTGCCTGCCGATGTACAGACCCGCCTGCAAACCACTGCTACCGAATAAGGCGCACCACACCTTTGCGCCTGATGCTACCACAATTACTACTGGCATCAATTGCAAAACTGTAGGTACCCGAAGGGGCAGGTTCGCCATTGCTATACCGGCCATTCCAGCAGTTATCAGCATTGCTGGTTTGAAAAACCATTTGCCCCCATCTATCGAATATTCGAAACTGCAATCGACTCAGGCGGCCCCAGTGGCGAATGCCGAAACAATCATTGATGCCATCGGCATTGGGTGTAAAAGCATTGGGCACCAGGTACAAGGGCGGGCGGGTACTTATTTGTGTGCTTACCCGCACGGAGTCGATAGCGGTGCAGCCATTGGAGCCGGTAGCCACTACGGTGTACCAACGGTCGGCAGCAGGTGCAGCCCATACTTGCGGGCCATCCGTGCTACTCAGGCCCTGTGCCGGGCTCCAGTTGTAGCTAAGTGCCCCACTGGCCTGCAGCAGGGTGCTATCGGTAGCACATGCGGCGATAGTCGGCACATTTACCTGCAAGGGCGGTGCCGGCAGTGCCCGCACTTCAAAACTGTCTCGCCATTCGCCACAGGCGGTGCCTGCCGCCGCCCAATAAAGGCCTGGCTGCCGCACCACAATACTGGCACCCGCCGGGCAGCACCACTATGGTACGACACACGGATTGCTCGGTAGCCATGCCCGCATCTATAGTAAGCTGCACGGTGTAGGTACCCGGTGCCGAAAACCGCACCGGCGGCGGTACCATAGTGGTGGCGGAAGGGATGCTACTGCCAGGGCAGCCACCAAACACCAGTCGAAAAAGCGTGTCGCCGCTTTGTGGTGGAGTAATGAACAGTGAATTCCGTGAAAAAAACACGTAGCCACCCAACGAATCGGCAATGGGCTTCCAATGGCGCAGATCGGGCAAAATGGATGGTAAATTGAACGCCTGGGTGCGGATAAAGCCAAGTGCTTCGGAATAAAACGAACTACGAAACTGCGGCGCCGATATGGAAGTGTAGCTAATGGCCAGCAGCTCATTACTGCAGCCCCGCACATACACGGCATTGCTGGTACCTGCAGGTGTATTCAGCTGCGATGCAATGGGCGTATTCAGCAGGCTGGTGCCAAATAACAGCGGCACTACTCTATCTGTAGGTACATCGTACACCAGTGCAAACCAGCTACCAGCCCTGTTGAACACCTGAATGCGAGCAGGATTGACCAAGGCGCCGCCCAGATTGCCCAACAGCGTGCTGACCGGCAGGTTGGCCAGGCTGCTGCCAAAATCGAGCCTTGTCAACTGACCGGCAATCGAACTATTGACCACCAGCGCCAACCAGCGATTACCTTCCTTCACAAATGCTACGTCTTCGGGGCCGGCAAAGCCCCCTACACTGGTCAGGTCTTCTGCCGCAGGGCTGGTATTGCTAATGCTGGCGCCCAAACTAATGCGCACAAACGGGTAGGCCACGTTTATACCATTGGTATTGATACCCACTACGAAAAGGAACCATTGTCCATTATCATTCACCAAATGCAGGTTGTCTTTCCCGGCGTTGGTGTTTACCAGTCCGCCAAAGTCGCCCAGC
>JALOMC010000444.1 GCA_025455665.1 Chitinophagaceae bacterium
TGCTCCACCTACCATACACCGCCTGTCCGAAACCAGCTGGCTGCTGCAGTTTCAGCCAGTCATCAGCCCGTCGGTCAATGCGGCCGTGCATGCGCTGGCAGCCTTTTGCCGCAGGCAGCAGCAAGTGGCCTTTCAGCAGGTGGTGCCCGCCTACCACAGCCTGCTGCTGCAGGTACCCTGGCAGGCGCTGGTTCGGCCGGGGGCAGCCGCCATTCAGCAGCAAGTGGCGCAGTGGTGCCAGCAGCCCGCTTTATGGCAGGCAGCCACTACAGCGCAGCAGGCCCGGGTGGTAGAAGTGCCGGTGTGCTACCATCCCTCACTCGGCACCGATTGGCCGCTGGTAGAGGCAGCTACCGGGCTATCAGCCCATGAGGTGGTCAAGCTGCACACCCAGCCCCTGTATCAGGTGTACCTGATTGGTTTTTTGCCGGGCTTTGCCTACATGGGCCCGGTGCACCCGGCCATTGCGGTGGGCCGAAAGTGTACCTGATTGGTTTTTTGCCGGGCTTTGCCTACATGGGCCCGGTGCACCCGGCCATTGCGGTGGGCCGAAAGGCGCAGCCCGTACCCGTGCCCGCCGGTGCTGTGGGTATAGCCGGCAGCCAAACCGGCATGTACCCCACGCACAGTCCTGGCGGATGGCACATCATTGGCCATACACCGCTGCAGTTGTTCAATGCAGGTGCGCAGCAGCCAGCCTTGCTACAGCCCGGGCAGCAGGTGCGCCTACAGCCCATTTCTATTCAGGAGTACCATCAACTAAAAAGCCTGCCGGTATGAGTGCATTGATCGAAAAGGCAGGCGTAATGGATACCGTACAAGACTGCGGGCGCCATGGCTATAGCCATCTGGGCGTGGGGCCAGCCGGCCCCATGGACGAATGGGCGGCCTCAGCGGCCAATGCGCTGGTGGGCAACCATTTGGATGCTGCCTTGCTGGAGTTGCATTTTCCCGCCGCCACCATTCGCTTTTTACAGCCAGCACTGATTGCGATGGCCGGTGCCGATTTTGGTACTTCTATTAATAATATACCCATAACTGTGTGCCGTACCGTATGGGTGCCAGCTGGTAGCCGATTGCACTTTAGTGTCTGCCGCCAGGGCCAGCGGCTGTACCTGGCAGTGGCAGGCGGCTGGCAGGTGCCAACTGTGTTAGGCAGCAGGGCTGTACAGCTGGCTGCCGGTATAGGTGGCCGGCGCTTGATGGCCGGCGATGAGTTGCCCTTTCAGCCAGCAGCCGCTGATCATTTTCACGCACTTCACCTATTTCCATGGAAAGCCGTGCCACCGCCGGTACCAGCAGCCGTGGGAGTAGTGCCCGGCCCCGAGTGGCATTGGTTATCGCCAGCAGCGCAGGCGACCCTTTTGTCGCAGCCATTTCAGCTGTCGGCCGCCAGCAATAGGATGGCGCTGCGCTGGCAGGGCCCACCGTTGGCACCAGATGAAAGTGAATCTATTGGCAGCATGCTTAGCTCACCGGTGATAAAAGGAACGATGCAGCTGCTGCCATCGGGCCAGCTGCTCACCCTCATGGCCGACCATCAGACGGTAGGCGGATATCCACGAGTACTGCAAGTGGTGCGTGCCGATTTGTCGTTTTTGGCACAACTGATGCCAGGCGCCAGCATCTACTGGCAGCTCAGCACCATGGAGGCAGCAGCCGTGGCATTACTGCAGCAACAGCAGCAACTGGCGAAGCTGGCCGCCGCCGTTAGGTTTCAGCTGGCAGCATTTAAATAGGCACTACTCACGTGGTGGATGAAATGCAGCAGTAAATGGCTGTTCGTGTTACCTTCCACGCTATCAATTTCGTTTTCTTGGAAATGAATAGTACTGCATGGAATGGAGCATTGATCTGAACGCCGATTTGGGCGAAGGCATGCCGGATGACGAGGCGCTGATGGCCTATATCAGTTCGGCCAACATAGCCTGTGGCGGCCATGCCGGCGATGCCGATAGTATGCGCCGGGCGGTGGATAGTTGCCTGGATGCCGATAGTATGCGCCGGGCGGTGGATAGTTGCCTGCAGCACCAGGTAGCCATTGGCGCACATCCTTCTTTTCCCGACAGGGAAGGCTTTGGCCGCCAGCACATGCAGCTGTCCGCTACCCAGCTAACCGAGGTGTTAATGGAACAGCTGTCTGCATTGCAAAAAGTATGCGAGGCGGCGGGTACCCGCCTGCACCACGTAAAGCCGCACGGCGCCCTGTACAACCTGAGTGCCGCCGATGAAGCGGTGGCAACAACCATTGCAGCAGCAGTACATCAGTTCGATGCTTCGCTCTGGCTGGTAGGGTTGGCCGGCAGCGTATCTACGGCAGTAGCCGAGGCGCAGGAATTGCGCACCATCCACGAGTTTTTTGCAGACCGCAGCTACCAGCCCGATGGGAGCCTGACTCCGCGTACGCAGCCGGGTGCTTTGATTGAAGACTGCCACACTGCAGTAGCGCAAGCCTTGCGGATAGTACAGCATTCTGAATTGGTGGCTGCCAACGGAACTGTGCTGCGCCGCCCAATGCCTGCCGGCTCCACAGCCAGTATCTGCTTGCATGGCGATGGCCCGCATGCGTTGCTGTTTGCCAGCGAGGTTTTCAATGCTTTTCAAATGGCGGGCATCCGTGTAGCTGCCCCATGAGTACTAACATGCACAGCAAAAAACGTTGGTCGCTTTCGGGCGCTGCATTCCTGATGGCTACCTCAGCCATTGGCCCGGGTTTTATTACCCAAACCACGGTTTTTACCGCTCAAATGGGCGCTGCGTTTGCATTTGCTATTGTGATGTCTATTCTCATTGACATCGTGGTGCAAATGAACATTTGGCACTGGGTGGCGCTGAGTGGGCAAAAGGCGCCACAACTGGCAACCACTGTATCGCGGCCGGGGGCGGTGTTGCTGTCTGTGATGGTACTGCTGGGCGGATTGGTCTTCAATATGGGTAATGTGGCCGGCTGTGGCCTTGGTATCCAAAGCATAGTCGGCGGTGCGGCCCTGCCCGGTGCCCTG
>JALOMC010000010.1 GCA_025455665.1 Chitinophagaceae bacterium
CGATACATCGTTCACCGCTACCTGACTGCCATACTCTTTGCGCAGCTGCTGAACTTCAATCGACATGCCTGCAAGATAATGGCTGGCCGCTGAGCCCGCTGGCAAAGCATTTGCCAAAACTTGCCGGCTTTACACCAGCCCCAAAAAGGCATTTCCCAACTGGCGATCCCGCCACCGGTCTTTTATCTCCTCCAAAATGCCGGGATCATCAATGGTAGACGTGGGGGGGTAAATGGAACGCTGTCGGCCATTTGGCGCAGTGTTTGGTGCAAAATTTTGCTGCCGCTGGTGCCGGGCAGTCGGCCATTCCCTTGCTGCTTTTCTGCGGCCAGTCCTTGCACCCATGTACCTCGGTAGCAGGCGGGCTCGTTCGGTTGCCCAATGTGCATTATACTCTGCATTGGCCGGCAATGGGGCTGGTAGCTGATGGCAGCCGCTGTAAGAAACTGGAGGGTATCATGCACTGGCTACCTGTGCGAATGAACTACATCAAGTATTCCAGCTTGCAAAGCGTGGATCAGGCAGCATCCACCAGCTCTTTGATTTGGCTGACCAGCTTGCGGGTGCTGAAGGGTTTGGTGATGTAAAGCGATGCGCCCAGTTCAAGGCCTTTGCGGATATCGGCGTCGCCCGATTTGGCAGACAGAAATACCACCTTGGTAGCGGCCAGTGCTGCCTGCTGCCTGATGTAGGTGCATATTTCGTAGCCATCTACATCGGGCATCATAATGTCGAGCAGCACAACGTCGGGCCGATGTTCGTTGATCAGTTGCAGGGCTTCGGTGCCATTGCGGGCCACCAATACATCAAAGCCGCTTTTTTTCATCAAAAATTCAAGCGACATCAAAATGTATGGGTCGTCGTCTACTACCAATATGCGTGCTGTGCCATTTGCCATGATGCGGTGTGGCGCCTCTCTGTCTGCTGCGTCTCCCGCAAAGGTAGGGGCTGTACTACTTTGTGCCGGCTGTATGGCCTGTCATGAGGCGGGTATGCTAAATACAAATGCCGCACCGTGGCCTTCCTGGCTTTCTACTATGATGTCGCCGCCGTGCAGTTCAATGATCTTCTTGCAAATGGCCAGCCCCAGACCACTGCCTTCGGGTTTTTTGAGGGTTTGGTGGCGGGCCTGAAAAAATTTGTCGAAGATGAAGGCTTGCTCATCGGCCGGCACACCGCGGCCATCATCCTTTACCCATACCTGCCACTCGCTTACGCCTGCTACGAGTTGTACTTCTATGTGCTGGTGGGCAAACTTGATGGCATTGCCCAGCAGGTTGTACAATACCTGCAACA
This sequence comes from Chitinophagaceae bacterium, assembly GCA_025455665.1. GTDB lineage: Bacteria > Bacteroidota > Bacteroidia > Chitinophagales > Chitinophagaceae > Phnomibacter. The sequence continues at coordinate 1,297 of JALOMC010000010.1, forward strand.
GCAGGTCGCGGTCGGCCTGTACTAAAACCTGTGTATCGGCCATGCGCAGGTGAATGCTCAATTGTTTCTCGGCGGCCAGCGGGCGCAGTGCTTCTACTGCTTCAGTCAGCAGCTGTGCCAGGTTGGTAGCGCTGAGGTGTGGCCGGTAGCGCCCCGATTCAAATTTTTCGAGCGTCAGCACCTGCGTGATCAGGTGGCTGAGTCGTTCGGTTTCTTTGGTAATGGCCGCCAGGTAGTGTTGGCGTTGTGCTTCGTCGAGGTCGGGATTGTCGTGCAGTATTTCGCTGAGTGCCCGCACACTTGTCAGTGGCGTTCGCAGCTCGTGGGTGACGGTATATAGAAATTCATCTTTCAATTGGTCGAGGGCCTGGAGTTGCGCATTGGCCGCCTCCAACTGTCGGGTAGCTTTGCTTAGTTCTGCAGAGCGTTTGCGCAGTTCTTTATTGGTTTCAATGGTTTGCTGATTCTCTCGTAAGATGTTCAGCACTTCTTCGAGGTTGATCTCTTCTTCTTTGGTGCTGCTGCCAATGAGGATACGGGCTGATGCAGTGCCGATGATGCCACCCAGAATTCGCTCGGTAAATGCGACGAGTCGCCCATCGGCAGGCTGCTGCGGATGTACAGCGATGCCTTGCCGCTGTGCGTAGCCCTGCAGCAGGTTGGTGCTGCGGTCGGTGCCAATAAAGGTGCCGAGCAATTGCTGCAGTTCGGCCACACTACTCTGACCCTGCCAAGGCTGTACGCCTTGTTGGTTGCGGCCGTGTTTAAATACATCTACAAATAGTTCGGCCTGGTATTGCTCCTGTGCGCCGGCTTTGGTATGAATAGATACACCGATATAAAGCAGCACATTTACCAGCATGCTCCAGGTAAATGCATGCGCTATAGGATCGAAACCATCAAGACCAAACAAGGTGTATGGCCGCAGCCAATGCAATCCCCAGGGGCCCTGCTGTACAAAAACAGCATCGGGCATGATGCCGGGTAGCACCAATGTATAGCCCCAAATAAGAAAGCCTGCTATCATGCCGGCAATAGCGCCTTTTTTATTGCCTTCTTTCCAAAACATGCCACCCAGCACCGCCGGGGCAAACTGAGCCACGGCACAAAACGAAATGAAACCGATGGACACCAATGAGAGGCGCTGCCCGGCGGTTTTGCTATAAAGCAATGCTATGAGCAACACGACGCCAATAACGATGCGCCGAATGAGTAATATGCGAGGCTGAAAAGATGGATCGGCCTGACGTTCGGATTGTACTTTTTTTACCAGCAGCGGCATCACCAGGTTGTTGCTGATCATGATGCTCAGCGCAATGGTCTCTACCACAATCATGCCGGTGGCGGCAGCAAAGCCACCCAGCCAGGTAAACGTGGCCAGCAGCGGCTTGCCTTGCTGCAGCGGAATGGCCAGTACGTAATTGTCGGCATTTACCAAAGCCTGGCCGCCAAAAAGTAAGTGGCCACCAAATGCTATAGGTAGTACGAAAAGATTGATGGCAATGAGATAGGCTGGAAACAGCCAACTGGCCTTGCGAATATGATTTTCATGAATGTTTTCTACCACACTTACCTGAAACTGCCGGGGCAGCAAAAGCAAAGCGAGGCCCGATAAAATGGTGAGGCTTACCCACTCGTACATGCCATGCGTGCCGCTGATGGTAAACAAGCGTTCGCTCTGCGCTTGCGCTGCCATGCGCCGAAATACATCGGCAAAGCCATCGAACAGGAAAAAAGTGGTAAAAACACCAATCAGTAAAAATGCCAGCAGTTTTACAATGGATTCAAAAGCAATCACACTAATTAATCCTTCGTGCTTTTCGGCCGTATCTACGCTACGGGCACCGTACAAAATGGTGAAAACGGTGAGTATCAACGTAACGCCGATAGCAATGAAGCTGCTATTGTGCTGGGCGGCATTACCGGCTAGTATTTCAAAGCTGTTGATGATGCTTTTGAGCTGCAGGCCGATGTAGGGAATAAGCCCTGCCACAGCAAACAGGCTGACGATGACCGCTACTGAAAAGTTTTTGCCGTAGCGGGTGCTGATAAAATCTGCCAGCGAGGTGAGTCGCATGGTGCTGCTGATGCGTAGCATTTTGCGCAGTACCGGCCAAAACAGCGCTGCCATAATAGTAGGGCCGATGTAGACGGTGAGAAAAGCGATGCCACCCGAAGCGGCTCGTCCTACGCTGCCATAAAAGGTCCATGCGGTGCAGTACACTGCCATACTAAGGGCATAAGCCCATCCATTGTTGATCAGGCTTTTGCCTGCTTTCTTTCGTTGCTCAGCCCAGGTGGCAATGAAGAAAAGCAAGAGCAGATAAAGTACGCATACCAAAATGATGATCCAGCCGCTCATAGTGCCTTCAGCAGTTTAGTAATGCCGGCGGTTGTAGAAGGCCAATAGAAGCACAATGCCTACCCAAACCAGTAGCACGTAGAGATAGAGCAGCGGAATGCCCGCTACAAAAACCGGACGATTGAAAATGCTGATGAGCGGATAGGACAATAGCAGCAGCAAAATGCCAGCTGTCATGCTGAGTTGGCGGGTACGTGGTCCTCGGGGCATTGCGATGGTTGGTTGCTTGGGTGGAAAATACAATGCGCCGCTGCCTGGTGCCACACAGTGTTGAGGAAAGCGGCTGCCAATAGTGGACAGCCATAAGTGTGGATGTAAGGCTTTGTGCTGTTTTTTCAAAACACTCAGCTTTAGGAAAGGCAGAAGCCGTTGAGCGAAGATTGCTTCAGGTAGATAAAGCAGCAGTTTGCATCATAGGAAATTCAATTACAACGAAAGTATTGCTGTGAATAAAGTACTGCAGGCGGATAGATTGTGAAGACGCTACTGTAAAAAAGCTATAAAAAGATTGTTGGCAGCATGTGCCGATATCATGGCATGTCAGACGGCTTCAATAATGCCGGCACCCGTTGGTTGTAAAGGAAGGCTTGGTTATGGATGTTTGGGTGGAGATGACGATTTGGATGCGGGTGTCGTTAGTACATGACATGGTTGGTTCATGTGGTGCTGCTTTGTTCGGGTCGTCGTTATGCATGCTGAACCGTCAAAATATTCTGCCGCTTTTATCAGCTTTTATAATCATAATAGTGGAATTGCTTGTGGCGCTTCTGACATTGCAACTGGCATCCCCAAATTGGATGGTGGACCCTGTTCGCCCGAGCAGAACAAGTTGGTTGCGTGGTGTAGTCATCAAATCTGAGAAGAAGTTGTTCCCGCCATTACTGCTCATGCCGGTCAGCCATTGTATACTTCCATTCGATGGTTCAATTTCAGACAACCAAAGCCCTCCGGCGTTGACGGTAAATGACCCAAGCGAAAAGCCAGCGCTATTTTGACCGATACCAAATAGCCTGCCTTTTTCATCAAATGCCAGTTTAGCCACACCTTCATTACCGGCTCCTCCATATCTGTTAAGCCATTTTGTGGCGCCCATGCTATCCAGCCTGGCCAGCAAAAAATCTGAACCGGAGGATGTGGGTACTGGCAAATTTCCAAAAGTAAAGTTAGCACCCTGATAAGAAAGCGCCACCAATAGATCGCCACTTGGGTGTACGGCAATCGGGCCACTAAAGGATTGATTTTGATTTTCGGCATCAAATGCCCAGCTAAAATTTCCAAGTGTATCGGCACGGGCAATCCAAACGCTACTTGAAGATGTGCTCAAGTTAATACTTCCTAAAGTCATGGTACCACTGTACGATCCTGTGAGATAGACCTGATTCCCTTTTGCAGCAATGGCGGTTACAGCGTTCAATGCCGCCGAAGCCTGTGCAGAGGTACGTATGAACTTCCAATTACCTGCGGCGTCTAATGACGCCAGAAACAGCTCTAATTTTGAATTGGTGAGTAAGCTATTACCACCGGGATTTATGGAGCCGGAAAACCTGCCTCCAATAAATATCTGATCTCTATCTCCCAGTGCCATACTCAATATTTCGCCTGATCCCTGCAGGTCGAAAGTTCTGGTCCATATTACTTCACCATCCGTTGAAATTCTTGCCACATAGAATTCGTTTCCTCCGTTTGCGTCTGTAAATGTGGTATTCAGAAAGTTGACGGTACCAGAGATGTTGCCGCATATCAGTATATCTCCATTTTGGAGCGGTTCTATTTGACGAACTGTTTCGAAACCGGCCAGGCCTGTTGCTGAAAACCACAACACCTCGCCACTCACAGCAATTTTTGCGATAAACATATCAAAACCTCCCTGATTAGCCACAGTATTGCTGCCGAGGCTGAGTGTACCAGCAAAGGAGCCGGCAATGATGTAATTCCCGGCTATATCTACTGAAATAGCACTTGGAAGTATGGTGGCATTTCCGCCGAATAGGAGGGGTAGTGGATTGGCACATGGGTCAAAGTCCACTCCGGTTCTGGTACTTTCCCAAAAGTCGCCGTTGTAAAAATTCAGGCACTGCTCTTCGGTATTAAAAATGATCAGCCCCTGTGCGGGTGAGGCGATTGTATTACGCTGCTGTGTAGTCATTCGAGGTGGTAAGAAGCCCTGCTGACTACTCTTCAGTTCAAGCAGGGCACTGGGTGCCGGTACTACACTGCCAATAGCCACTTGCGCTGCTGTATCTACACTGGCCATTATGATGATTGTCAGAAGCACTAGCGGCTGCATAGGGGTCCTCCACGTTGTATTGACTTTCATTTCCATGTTTTTACAGTGCCATGGACTATCGTATTCTGATTGATAGTGGGCATTTGGGAAAATTAATTGGCGAGTGACAAGTTTAAAGTTAGTTGGCCCGGTTGGAAATACTGGACCAAGCGGTGATTACAGACAGAAAAAAAGAGGGGACTCAATGGCTGTATTGCCACGAAGTCCCCTCTTCAGGTGACGGTTTATTCGAATGGGTTATACAATCGGTTCTTCGTAGTCATTTATTTCCTCACTGCTTTCCGGCAAATGGGCATACTCGTTGTACCAGGCGTACATACCGAATATGAAAAAGCCCACACAGATAGGGATGAAAATGATGAGAATGATAGACCACTGGAGTGTTGTATTGGCCTTGCTGGCAGCACTGGCGGCACTTATTTTTTCAAAAGCCTGCCAGGCAAGGAAGATGATCAGGGCGGGGGCCATGGCCATCCAAACGAGGCCAAGATATTTTTTAACTGCGTTCATAATGGAGGTATTAATAGGTGAAGGAAAAGAAAAGAGACCGTTTAGTCCATGACGTTCCTGTCGATTTTGTTGCGCAGGTAGATGGCGCCGATGATGAAGCAAACAGCTGCCACACCAATTGGGTACAGCAGGCCGGCCAATGGATTACCGGCTGGTTTATCGGCCGTTTTTGTAAACTCTACAATGAGGGTACCTAAAAATGGAACAAGGCCACCAAACACACCGTTGCCAATATGATACGGCAGGCTCATCGACGTGTACCTGATTTTGGTAGGAAACATCTCTACCAGAAACGCTGCTATTGGGCCATAGACCATGGTGACAAAAATGATTTGTACAAATACGATGAGGATGAGCTGCCAGTACACACTACTGCCCATGTTTTTTTCAATGGCCTCATTGGCTTTGGCCGATTTGCCAAGGGCGGCTACACTGGCACTACCATCGGATAAGGTGCTGCCTTTTCCGGCGCTGAGAGGTACGGTTAGTGTTTCAGTGCTGCCATTGCTGGCCGGCAGTATAATGCTGATGGTTTTATTGGCAGGGGTAAAGCCCGGAGCGAGTTTCACCGTGTCTGTTTTCGTGTTTTTGAAAACAGAGCCATCCGTGTAGGCAGTGGTGAATGTTTGTTTTAGCAGCAGTCGGTCCGGGTGCTTGGCATCAAAATGGGCGGTGCGTTCACTGGCGCTGCTATTGGCGGCATCTATCATGCCAGTGCGTTCTTCGGCATTGGTCAGGCTATACATTTTTTGAAATAGTGGCCAGTAGCTGATGACACCGAGCAGCATGCCGGTAAGCATAATCCACTTGCGGCCAATGCGATCGCTGAGGGAACCAAAAATGACAAAGAATGGCGTAGCCATGGCAATAGCAATGATGATGATATTGCGGCTTTGCACGAAGTCGATCTTACACACGTTTTCAATAAAGCTTTGTGCGTAAAACTGACCGGTGTACCATACTACTCCCTGCCCCATGACGGCACCAAAAAGTGCCAGCAGCACCATTTTAAAATTAGCCTTGTGGCCAAAGCTTTCTTTCAATGGGTTGGTGCTCGTCTTGCCTTCGTGCTTCAGTTTGGCAAACAGCGGCGATTCGCTCATGCGCATCCGAATGAAAACCGAAACGATGACCAGTGCCAGCGAGATCCAGAAGGGGATACGCCAGCCACCCCACTCGGCACTGAAGTTTTCTACACCCTGGCTTTGGCGGATGAGGATGATAACGCCCAGTGCCAAAAAGAGCCCAAGGGTGGCCGTTGTTTGAATCCAACTGGTCCAAAAGCCACGTCGGTGTGCGGGTGCATGCTCTGCCACATAGGTGGCTGCACCACCATATTCTCCACCCAGTGCCAGGCCTTGTACCAGGCGCAAAATGAGCACCAGCGCAGGCGCCGCCCACCCAATGCTGGCATACCCGGGTACCAGCCCAATCAAAAATGTAGAGCCGCCCATGAGTACCAGCGTAAGTAAGAAGGTGTATTTACGGCCAATAATATCGCCGAGGCGGCCAAATACCAGGGCACCAAAGGGGCGAACAATAAAACCTGCCGCAAAGATGGCCAGCGTGCTCAGGAGGGCAGAGGTGCCACTGTCTTCGGGGAAGAACTGTTTGGAGATGATGGTGGCCAGCATGCCAAAGATGTAAAAGTCGTACCACTCGATGAGGGTGCCTACCGAGGAGGCGCCAATGATGAAGCCGATGCCCTTTGGAGCAGGTTCGTTGGCGGCTTGGCCGTTCATGGTCGATTTGTACAGACCAGGTTCTGTGTTTGTATGCATGATTGTATTGCTTGAAATGATGAAGAGTTATGATTACAATCCGGTTTTCAGAGGTATACTTGGAATTGCAGCAGAAATTCGCCACGGGTACCGCTTATTTTTCGTTCGCCATTTACGTTGTAGTAAAGCGGCCGGGTGCTGTACTGAGGCGTTATTTTGGCATGATGGCCATCGATGAAGAAGTTGGCGCCAGCATCGAAGTAATGCCCCGCTTCATCCAGCGCATCAAACTTTTTGTAAGTGTAGGCAGCAAATGGCTGAATACGCATTTTTCCGTTTTTGCCTTTTGGCAATAACAGGCCGGCTTGGGTGTACCAAATATTGCCGGTGCCTACGAACATGCGGCCGTTGCCGGAACCATTCAGTGTTTTTGAGGCGGCATCCATGGCGGGGTCCAGGCCGCTTGATGGATTCATGATAGCAATGGTGCGCAGGTAGTTGGGGCCAAAGTTGTAGTTGTAAAATACCGAATAAGCAGTTACGGCCATGTTCTTCTTTTTATTGCCCACGGGCATATCTACAAACACATCGGCACCCAGCAGGGTGATATCGTGTTTCGCCATGGTACCTGCACCAGGACCGGACTTGCTCATGGTGCCATCTTTGTTGTGATAAAAGCCGGCACCAATATTGAAAACACGCCTGGTGCCCACATAAGTACCTACTCTGAATGGCAGCATATTCGATTCCTGATCAAGAAATTGATAATCGAAATAGCCACCTAAGGCTGGTTTTGCATCTCCATTATTGTCTACGGCTACAGGGCCTTTGCCGGGGTCTGGGTTACCTGGTGTATTATTGGTGGCAAAGGGTTTGTTCAGGTGCATGCTGTAGTTCAACTTGCCCAGTTTTCCTTTTGCGTACAGGCCATATTGCCGCACAAATTGATCGCTGAATTCAACCAACGGCCAGTTGAATACCGGCCCATCGATAGTGAGAAAGTTGAGCGTAGAAGCCGATGACATGCGGCTGATACCCCACCAGTAGTGCAAGCCGGCGCCGAGGTACAAGTTGTACTTATTTTTCTTGCCGGTTTTGGGATGTACCGCCGGAATGACAGCGTACTCATTCCATGCATCATGAAAGAAGAGCTGGGGTTTTTTGCCGGCGCCGTAGCCGCCGGTGCCACTGGTGCCCGAGCCGCCACCGGTAGCAAATGTTTGATTGTTGATACCAAAATGAGTGAGGATGAGATAGCGTGGTGTGATTTGGGCATAGGCCAGAAACCGAAGTCGGCGGGCGCCTACATCCCATGTATTCTTGCTCACCTGTCCATTTACCAGCGATCCTGGATTGTTTTGGGTGCTGCGTATCCAGATTTGATTCCAGGTAATGAAGCGGATGTATCGCTTGCCGGTGCTATCAAGGTTGAGTTTAAGACCTGTGCCGTAGGTTTCTGAGCCCTGTGCACTGGCCAGATGGGCCGAAAGACCCAAACACGCAAGTAGTAGCAGCTGTTGCCAATACCTGCGCTGGTTGGTTGGTTGGTTTTTCATTGGCTGGCGTTCGTTTTAAGCGAACACCAAATTGAAACCAAAACTGATGCTGAAAAAGTGAGAGGTATACTACTGTAAACCAGTATAGTTTTACAGCCCTGGCTTTCTGAATCGCTCCCATTTGATTACCATGAATTTGTCGCCCAGTTCGGTAATCATAAAGCCGGCCGATCTGAGTTGTTCCCGCTCTTCCAAAAAATCAATCAACTCCCTGTGCGACAATACTTTGTAGGTGGGATGATAGTCGAGTGAAACAGGCCGGTTGATTTGGTATTGGCGTACCCAATTCATCACACTTACATGGCTTACCCCCAATATGCGTTCTATCTCCCGCAGGGTTACGCCCTCTATATACAGTTGTAGTGCTTTCACCACATAGTAGGGGTCTATACTTTTACCTTCTTTAAACACTGTAAAAAAATAACCGCACTGCTTGCAACGAAAGCGCTGTCGGCCTTTTACCACGCCACTTTTAGCGTACTCTTCGCTTTTGCATTTAGGGCAGCAAACTGTTTTCATCCGGCTGTTTTTTTCAGAGGCTATACTTAATAAGCATAAATATACCTTTTTAGCAATTAAATCCAACAGCCCCTCATCTGCTTCTTTTACTTTAGCAGTATCAATTTACCTTAAAACGATTGCCACATGTCTGTTCCTTATCAGATCAGGAGCCTGAACCAGTACCGGATGGCCTACGATTATAGTGTGACTGATCCCGAGGGCTTTTGGGGCGGTATTGCCGAGCATTTTGTATGGAAACGGAAATGGGACAAGGTGCTGGAATGGAATTTCACCGAGCCTTCCGTGGAATGGTTCAAAGGTGGAAAGCTGAACATTACTGAAAATTGCCTCGACCGTCACCTTGCTTCATTGGGCGATAAGCCAGCTATTATTTGGGAACCGAATGATCCCGAAGATCATCATCGCATCCTTACTTATAAGGACCTGCATCACAAAGTGCTGCAGTTTGCCAATGTGCTGCGCAACAATGGCGTAAAAAAGGGCGACCGGGTTTGTTTATACATGGGTATGATACCAGAGTTGGTCATTTCGGTATTGGCCTGTGCCCGGGTAGGCGCCATTCACTCCGTTATTTTTGGTGGATTCAGTGCCCAAAGTATTGCCGATCGTATTCAGGATGCGCAGGCCTCTTGTGTGATCACCTGCGATGGTGCCTTTAGGGGAAATAAAGTTATTCCGCTGAAAAGCACTATCGATGATGCCATGATTGGGTGCCCCAGCGTAAAGCGCATCATTGTGTGTACGCATACCCGCACCCCCGTCAGCATGATCAAGGGCCGCGACGTATGGTGGGAAGATGAAATTAAAAAGGTGGAAACAATGGGTAACCCGGATGTGCCCGCCGAAGAGATGGATGCTGAAGACCCGCTGTTCATTTTGTATACCAGTGGTAGCACCGGCAAGCCAAAAGGTGTAGTGCATACAAGTGGCGGTTATATGGTATGGAGTAACTACACGTTTGTCAACGTGTTTCAGTACCAGCGGGGGCAGGTGCATTTTTGTACCGCCGACATCGGTTGGATCACCGGGCACAGCTACATTGTGTATGGCCCGCTACTGGCTGGTGGTACTTCGCTCATGTTCGAAGGTATTCCTACCTGGCCCGATGCCGGACGTTTTTGGGATATCATCCAAAAGTTCGGTGTCGATATTTTGTACACAGCGCCTACCGCTATCCGAAGCCTGATGGGCTTTGGCGAAGGTCCGTTGCATGGCAAGCGTATGGACTCGTTGAAGGTACTAGGCACTGTAGGCGAGCCTATCAACAGCGAGGCATGGCATTGGTACGATGAGAATGTGGGCAAGGGGAAATGTCCGATTGTAGATACGTGGTGGCAAACCGAAACCGGTGGTATCATGATTAGCAATCTGGCGGGTGTCACACCGGCCAAGCCTACGTTTGCCACCCTGCCTTTGCCGGGTATTCAGCCGCTATTGGTAGATGAAAATGGCCTGGCGGTTGCGAATGGCGATGCTGCTGCCGATGGGGTGTATACAGAACAGCCCGAGGGCGATGGTCTGAAGTCGAGCGGCAATCTGTGCATTAAGTTTCCATGGCCGGGCATGCTGCGCACCACCTGGGGCGATCACGAGCGGTGCCGTCAAACTTATTTTTCGGCTTATCAGCATTTGTACTTTACAGGTGATGGCTGCCTGCGAGACGAGCACGGCAACTACCGCATTACCGGTAGGGTAGATGATGTACTGAATGTGAGCGGCCACCGCATTGGCACTGCCGAAGTTGAAAATGCTATCAATATGCATGCCGGCGTGGTAGAAAGTGCCGTCGTCGGTTACCCGCATGACATCAAAGGGCAAGGCATTTATGCTTACATCATCTACCAGGGTTTTCATGAAGATGAAAACCTGACGCGGCAGGATATACTGCAAACAGTTACCCGCATCATCGGGCCCATTGCCAAGCCCGATAAAATTCAGTTTGTGTCGGGGCTGCCCAAAACACGCAGTGGCAAAATCATGCGGCGCATTTTGCGGAAAATAGCCGAAAACGATTTAGGCAATCTGGGTGATACCAGCACCCTGCTGGATCCTGCGGTAGTAGAGGAAATCCGGGACGGGCGGCTGTAGAAAATGGTTACAGCGGTGCACCAGGTGGTCTGGCTGTTCTACTTCATTGCAGCGAAACTTTTTATCACGAAATGCCAGCTGCCGTTTCTGGCGGTGCATACTTTTTCATTTGCCGGTGCATCACGGCAAACCAAAGGGGAGGAATAGTGCTGAGCAACATGCTGCCGGGGTAGCCGGTGGGTAATTGCGGTGCGTCATCGTGGTGGCGCAGTACCTGGTACTTTCGGCTGGCCAGGTAGTGGTGATCGCTGTGGCGGCTCAGTTCAAACAAGATGAGCCGGCCCAACACATGGTTACTGTTCCAACTATGCCAGGGCATGGCTCGTTCGTACTTGCCGGGTGCTGTTTGGCGACGGGCAAGTCCATAGTGCTCTATGTAGTTCACCGTTTCCAGCAGCAGTATGCCTATGGTGGCCGCTGCCAAAAAATACAACAGCGCTGCCGTGCCAAACCACCAGCCAATCATCCCGACAAAAAGTAGTGACAGGAGTTGTAATTGCAGCATTTCATTGCGCCAGCCAAGTGCATGACCAGTCCGTTTAAGGCACTCATGATTGGCTATACGCCAGGCACCGCTGTACACACCTGTAATGCTGCGCCACCAAAAGCCATACAAACTCAGCCCGAGAGGCGCACTACTTGGATCGCCCGGTGTGGATACATGCTTGTGATGCCCCTTGTTGTGCTCAATAAAGAAATGCGTGTACAGCGAAGTGAGTAGCAATGCTTTGGCCAGCCATTGTTCGTAGGGCTTTACGCGGTGGCCCAGTTCGTGCCCCACATTTATGCCAAAAGTGCCGCAGGCCAGCCCCATGGCCAGTACGCGGCCCAGGTGCTCCCACCAGGCCAGGCTATCTGTACCAATGTGCGTAAGGAAAAGATACAACGACCAATATTGCAACGGCACCACCAGGTACAACAGTGCATCGTACACAGGGTCTTCTTTGGCAATGGCTTCTTCGGCTGCGTTCATGTTGCTGGCATCGGGTTTCACCAGCAGCTCCAACAACGGCAGGGCACCAAAGGCAATAAGCACCGGCAGAAAAACCTGCCAGCCGGTAGTAAGCATGGCACGCTGAATGCTGATGTAAAGCAGCAGCGGCATGGCATATTTAAAAGCTTTCCAGCGCATAGCAATCGGGCCAATCCATGGCCTGCCAGCAAATTAGGGGCAAAGGCAGTAGCGCTGGCATTTTGTAGCACAAAAAAAGCCGCCCAGAAGGGCGGCCTTTTGTCCAGAGAGGGTTGTTCAGGGTTTAATGTTGTACAACAATTTTACCTTGTTGAATATCGTTGCCGGCAAACACTTGTACAGTGTAGGTGCCGTTGGGGATGCGTTCGAAACCCGGTACATTCAGCGATACGTTACCGGCGCTGGCGTTCATGCGGTGGTTGGCTACAATTTGACCGCCCATGCTTACCACCCGAATGCTGATGTCTTGCGATTTCGGGTTGTTAAAGCGAATCTGCAGATCGCTGCGCACCATGGTGGGGGTAAATTGAATACCTGCAATAGCAGCCAGTTTTACATTCACTACGTTGCTGTACGATACGTTGCCATTCTTACGTACCATTTTTACCCGGTAAAATGCTTCGTTGCCACTGAAACCTTGCAGTTCATCTACAAAGTTGTAGCTGAGGCCTGCCAGTTGCGTGACGGCCACCTGCTTAAAGTTGCCATTGGCTACGCTGCGCTCCAGTACAAAATGGTCGGCTTCATCAATGTTTTTTACAGTCCACCGAAGCGTAGTACGGCCACCAGCGTAGCTGCCTGAAAGATCGAGCCCATTGATAGGAAGCAGTGCAGTAAAGCTGTACAAGGCTGCAGTAGGGCTGGCCGCACCTGCCTGGTCCACCGCGGTGTAGGCAAAGGAACCAGTATAAGAACCAATGCCGCTTTGGAAGTACACATACAGCTTGTTGCGATCATAGTTCGGGATATCAACAAACACGTTGTCATCGGGGTCGGCGCTGGCATCAATCACATCACTGGGGTCCGGGCCATTATCATTACCATCGTACGCCAGCCGAATAACAATGCTACCTGAATTGGTGGGGTTCGACAGGACGCGGAAAGTTTTGCCGAGCCCGCTTTCAAACAGGCCGTCTTCAAAGTCGATACCGGTCAATACCTGGTCGTCGTTGTCAATCATCCAGAAAGTGCCTACCGGCCGCGAAGGCAGGGCGGTATTCACGTTATCAGTTGTCGGGGGCGACTGCAGGCCAGCATTCATGTCGGTCATAGCAGTGTAGGGCGCTTGTGCAGTTACATCAAAGCGGCCCACCTCACTAAACGGACCAGGATTGGCACTGCTGGCGGGGTTGGTAACATAGTACGGATTGCTACCAGCGGGCGCACCCAGATCGCCACTGGCGGGTGAGCCATAGTTGCTACCTACGGGTGGCAAAAAGTTGGCCACATTTACTTCGTAGGTGGGGTCCACATAGCTGGTGCCATCCAGTACCAGGAAGTTTGGTAACTGCAGGGTGTAAGCACCGCCAGCGCCTACAGTGGTGTTGGCAGCTACTTTGCCGGCGTTAGGGCCATTTGTGTGCTTGGCTATTACAAAGTAGGCACCGGTAGGGGCTGTTTCAAAACTTTCCTTGGTGCCATTGCCATTTTTATCGAACCAAACGGTGCCGCTGAAGGCAGTGCTTGAAGGCACAGTGCAAGGGTATGCATTGTTGTTGCCCACCCAAATATCCACCTTGGCACCCTCATTGCTGCCCAGCAGGCCATTATCCAGCACTATGCTGGCTGTAAAGGTGAACGACTGGCTGAAATCGAAACTGCTGATAGTCCAGTTGTTGGTGTTGTTGGCTGGTACGCTGATGTTGCCCAGGCTTGTGCTGTTCAGTGTAATGTTATTTAACTGTACAGTACCGGTGTGGGCCGCACTGGTGCCAGAGCGCAGCTGTATGTGCATAAAGTTGAGCACGGCCATATTGCCGGTGGCACGGGTGCTGATATTGGTGTAGGTGATGGTGCGGGTGCCTACAGTAGCTACCAGCTGATCGGCGCTGGTGCTATAAGTAAGGCTGATGGCGGTAGTGCCGGGCTTGGCATACAGCCCGTTGCCATTGGTTTCTACGCGGTTGGTACCACCACTGCCCATGTTATTGTTTCCCAGGTACAAGGCTGTATTTACGCCATTGTTGTTGTTCAGCCCTTTCCACCTGGCTTCAAACGCACGGTAAAGCACGTTGGCCGGGCTACCATTGGTGATGGTGGGGGGGCAGTTGGATTGCGCAAAGCCCGTGTTGGTAACTGCGGGTAGCAGCACGCTTAGCAACACGCATGCGTAAAGCTGTTTCATTGTTTCAGGTTTAGGATTTATTCAGATACTAGGGTTGACGAGCACTTGGTTGTCTTTGACCCAAAAAAAATCGGTAAACCTGCCACGGATGCCGGGGCATTAGACGCTGCAGGAAGGCGCAGCGACAGCATGGGGTTTAAGGCTTTTCAGGGTCCAGAATCAACGGCGGGTCCGGGGTAGGATGCCCGCCATTGTATTCTGTTTCAGGGGTTTGTTTAAGGGGGTTTGGGGGTCTTGTGTTGGGGTGTTCGGGTTCAGGGTTTAAATAGGGGGTCTTATCGGGGGTTAATCGATAACAATTTCGTGCGACGGGTATAGGACCGCAGGGCCCGACATTCCATCGGAATAAAACAGGACAGTAGGTAAGTGATACTCTTCAGCAGTACAGGTCGGGGTCAACAGGGTTCGGGTAGGCTTGGCCTTTGGTGTACCGGAAGAAAGGGTAGGATACCGAGGGTTAGGGTGTTTCTCTGATTTCCTGATGTAAAAATACGGTGCAACTTCAATCTACAAACATCGATGGTGGCACAGTTTGATATTTGTCAAATTCTTTCTACAGGGCGATTTTCAAGTACTTGAAAATCAATGTTTTGTGAATTTATTGGCTGCTCCTTTTTTTTCAATGCTGGCCAAAGTGGGTGTGGTTGGCAGTAGGTTCAAACAGGAGAGCCGCCCTGCCGGGCAGCTCTGCACTGTTATCCTTAGAACCTATCACAATATTTAGTGTTGAACGACAATTTTGCCTTGCTGCACCGAAGTGCCGGCGAATACCTGTACAGTGTAGGTGCCATTGGGCAAGCGTTCAAAGCCACCCAGATTTAGCGAGATATTGCCGGCGCCTGCTTGCTGCTTTTGTACCTGTACTACCTGGCCAGCCATGTTTACTACCCGTACCTGTACATCTTGCTGGCGCACATTGTTAAAGCGTACCTGCAGATCGGTGCTTACCATGGTAGGTGTCAGCTGCAGGCCACTTATGGCGGCCATTTTCAAGTTCAGGATGTTGCTGTAAGAAACAGTACCGTTTTTACGCACCAGTTTGATGCGGTAGTAAGCTTCATTGCCACTAAAGCCTTGCATATGGTCGGTAAAGCTGTAGCGGGTGCCGTTTGGCTGGGCTACGTGTACCTGCTTAAAGTTGCTGGGGGTGTTGCTACGTTCCAGTACAAAAAACTCAGCATCGTCGGTGCTCTTTACTGTCCATTGCAGGTTCGATTTGCCGGCGCTGTAGCTGCCGGATAGTTCGAGGCCATTCATGGGCAGCACAGCGGTGAACGAATACAGCGCAGGGCTGCTGCTGGTAGCATTGGCACCGTCTACTGCACTGTAGCTGAATGAGCCGTTGTAGGTACCCAGACCGCTTTGGAAGAACACATACAGGCGCATTCTGTCGTAGTTCGGAATGGTGACAAACACGTTGTCATCCGGGTCGGCACTGGCGTCAATGATGTCGCTGGCATCGGGGCCATTGCCATTAAAATCATAGGCAAGGCGCACAACTACCGGTGTGCCGCCAGGTACGGTGGGCGGTACCGTGGGGTTCGACAATATGCGGAATGAGCGACCGCTATTGGCTTCCAGTACACCATCTTCAGCGTCGATGCCGCTCAGGAGCTGGTCGTCGTTATCAATATTCCAGTAGGTGCCTACCGGGCGACTGGGCAGGGCGGTAAACACTGCATCGGTCATGGGCCGCGATTGGATGCCGATGTTCAGGTCTGTTACATCGGTATACGGGGCGCCGGCGTTTACTGCGCTGGCAATACCCACGCCGCTGAAGCGGCCGGCGTTAGCGCCACCATCGGCCGGGTTTGTTACATAGTATTCGCCGCCGCTGCTGGCTGCTGCACCCAGCATGCCGCCGCCAGGTACGCTGGCTGTAGCACCATTGCCTGGAGCCATTTCGGTGCGGGCCAGCACAAAATTGTATTGCGCAGTGGTTGCGCTACCGGCTTCCATCACTGGGTTGGCAGGCAGGGTCATGCTGTAGTTGCCAGCATTGTTGTAGCTGGCCTGTGCCACTACCCGGTCTTTATTGGGGCCGTTGGCGGCTATAGCCAGTATGCGGTACATACTGGTAGCCGGGGCCGCTTCAGCGCCATTTTGGTGGCGGTCGCCGTTTCGGTCTATCCATACTTTTCCGGCAAATACCTGGTTAATGGTGCATACATTCAGTACAAACGGTATGTAGCAAGCACCAGCGCCGGCTGGCAATGCAAAGTATACCGTGCTGCCTTGCAGGGCGGGGAAGCTGCTGGTGAACTCAGTAGCGCTGGCATTGTTGCTGGCAAAAAAGCGAGTGCCTGTGGGGAAGGTGCCGGCAATGCTGCTCACCGCAATGGTGTTGCTGCCTGCGGCCGGGCACACATTGAATACCCGGCGATTTTGTGCATCAAAATTGCCTGCGTCGCAGGTTTGGTAGCTGCTGGCGTCAATAGCAATGTCCAACGGATCGGTAATGGGAGTGCCGCTGCATGTACCGCTACCCTGGCTGGTCACAAAAGGCAAATTGCTAAAGCTGCTGCCAGATACGGCGCCGGTACCAGCCGACACGCCATTTACACTTACGCGGGGCGGGCATAGCGAGCCACGTAGTACAGTGCAGTTGTCGGTTACTTTCAGCTTGAACTTGAAGTTGGCCAGGGCCTGAGCAGCCGTCAGTGCAGGGCTGACTGCTGAAGGCAGCGGCAAGGTGCCAAAATCGTATACCACCGAGCCTTTGGGCCCGAGGGTAGGATCAAAATACAAATTGTTGGGGCTGGGGGTGGGGGTGCTGTAGTTCAGTGTTTTAGTAAGGCCACCATCGTAGTCGGCGTAGGCTGGAATGGGTACTACCATGCGGTAATTGTTTACGGCTTCGGTACCACGGTTAAATACATCAATGCTGTATTCAATACTTTGGCCAGGTACTGCAGTGCTAACCGATGCTCCGGCTACTGCCAGTGTGTTTTGTACCTCGGGTACATAGGCATCTACCGAAAAAGCCAGGTTGAACAATACATAGGTATCGGCACCAGTACCTACCCTAAAGCGGGTTGATGTCTGGTTGTTGGCAATTAGTGTGTTGTTGGTGTTGGGCAGGTTAAACATCAGCACATCCAGACCTGTGTTGTTTAGCAGGTTGGGGTTGCGGGTGTTGCCACCGGTTTGAATAGAGCCGGTAAAAAAGTCGTTGAAATCGTTGACCGTATTAGAGTTGGGGTCAAAGCGAAGTGAAACCCAGTTGGTAGCAGCGGCTGCATCGTCTATCTGCAGCACATCGCGGCGCCATCCGCGTTCGCCCTCGCTGGCCATCATACCCACTTTCACATTCACAGCGCCGGTAGGCACCGATTGAAAGCCGTTGATGTTTACTACCGCTGTGCGCTCCAGTGCACTGCCGCTGTTGCTGCCATTCCCTTCCATGTAGGTGTAGCCGTCAAACAGGGTTACATCACGCCAACGCATCAGGTTGTTTTCATACACTATCACCATGCTCCAGCCACCGTGCATGCCGGTAGCGTCAGAGGTGCCCTCTTGCAGCGCTATGTCGGCTACCGTATAGGTACCGGCGCCGCGCTGGTTCACATAGTCTGTTACGTCGGCAAAGCCCACAAAAATGTTGGCGTTGCTTCCGTTGGGAAACAAAATATTGGTGCTGCTGGCACTTACGGTAGTGTAGCTGCTGGTGCCGGGGCCCCGCAGCGATACCTGCGTTTTATTGTAGTTCTTCGTTACGCTACCCTTGGTCACGCTAAAGCTGGCATTGCCGGTACGGGCACGCCCTACCCAGTACAAACCGGCAAACAACACTTTCGAACAGGCGGGGTTGGCACCGTTTTCGGTAGCAAAGCTCAGGTTGGCCGAAGATGAGTTGAGCGTGCTGGCATCGCCATCCACGTCTACATACACCATCTCATTGTCGTTGGTAGCGGTGTTGCTGTAGGTGCGCAAGGTCAGGTTGGTGTTACCAATCATGGTAAAGTCACCCTTGATGCGGTAGACACCGTTTGCAGGCACATTATTGCCCACAGTGCGCTGCGTAAAAGCTCTTACCACCTGGGCACCGGCAGGTGCTGTAGCGGCCAGCAAGGCCAGTACGGCCAAAGCAAAGAAGGGGAACTGCAAACGCAAAAACGCGTAAAGCTGTTTCATTGTGAAAGGTTTAGGGTATGTCAGATTTCTAAGGGCGGTGCTGGGGCTTTCAGGCTGGCCGGCAGTGCGGGGCACCATCGGGGGCAGTTTAAAAGCAAAAGCAAGGGGCGGTAAGCGGCTGCGCAGGCTTGGTTGGCTCGGGGGCCTTCCGGGTGTTTAAGGGGGCCTGGTAGCTGGGCTGGTGGGGCTGGTGCGGCAGCACTGGCCTTGGTACCACTTCCGTGCTTCAAAAAACTAAGGTTCGGGTCCGGCAATACAATCAACAGTTCAGAAGGCGGCTGTCAGCAGTCGAAGGAATGCTTGGCAGATGCCGGGCTGATTCGTTGGTATGGCTGGAAGCTGGTGGCCAGGCGGAAAATCGGTTCAGGAAATCCTTCGCCAGGTAACAGCAGGTAGGAGATCGAGGGTTTGGGGTTTGTTTCTCTGATTTCCTGATGCAAAGCTATTGTCAGCACATCAATATTGCAACATTGATGTGGGCCCAATTTGACATTTATCAAAAACAATAAAAGCCGAAAAATCTCAACTACTTGAAAAACAATTGATTGTGATTGTATTGGTCTTTTCGTCCGTTTTAATCATTCGACGAAACCACCCATTTCATCGGCCAAATTCAGTGGCTGGTTGCCATTCCCGGCACTCCGGCACCCCCTGGTTGGCTGGCACCTGGCCCCCATAAAAAATCCCCCGGCGTTTAGCCAGGGGATTCGAATATGATAGCTCATTTGCCTTGTGCCGACTACTTGTACTGCGCAGCCAGGCCCTTGGCCAGTTCGGTCATCTGCTTCAGGCCTTCATCGGGTAGGTTACCCTTTTTGAATTCGGCCAGCACATGCGGCAGTTTGTTTTCCATTTCCAGCAAGAAATGGTCTTCAAACGCCTTCACATTTTTCACCGCCACATCACGCAGCAGGCCTTGGGTACCCAGGTAAATAATGGCTACCTGCTTTTCTACGGCAAACGGGGTGTACTGTGGTTGTTTCAATATTTCCACGTTGCGGGCGCCTTTGTCCAGTACCAGTTTGGTAGCCGCATCCAGGTCGCCGCCAAACTTGCTGAAGGCTTCCATTTCGCGGTACAGGGCCTGGTCCAGCTTCAGGGTACCAGCTACCTTTTTCATCGATTTGATCTGGGCATTACCACCTACGCGGCTCACTGAGATGCCCACGTTGATGGCCGGGCGGATACCTGCGTTGAACAGGTTACCTTCCAGGAAGATCTGACCGTCGGTGATCGAGATAACGTTGGTAGGAATATAAGCCGATACGTCGCCAGCCTGGGTTTCAATGATGGGCAGGGCCGTCAGGCTGCCACCACCTTTTACCAAATGCTTGATGCTTTCAGGCAGGTCGTTCATGTTCTTGGCCACTTCGTCCTTGCCAATCACTTTGGCAGCACGCTCCAGCAGGCGGCTGTGCAGGTAAAATACGTCGCCAGGATAGGCTTCGCGTCCAGGAGGACGACGGAGCAGGAGCGACACCTCACGG
>JALOMC010000155.1 GCA_025455665.1 Chitinophagaceae bacterium
AGGCTACTAGCCCTTTTTTGCGGCGGGCTTCTTTTGCTGAGCCAGCGTGTAAGCGTCGCCCAATGACTTGCCTTTGGCAAAATCAACCAGGATGGGGGCAGCCACAAAAATAGAAGAGTAAGTACCGGTAATGACACCGATCAGCATGGCGAAGGCAAAGCCACGGGTCACCTCGCCACCTACTACAAACAGGATCAGGATGGTGAGGAAAACGGTCAACGAAGTCATCACCGTACGGCTCAGTGTATCGTTGATCGACTTATTGATGATCGTAGCATTATCGCTGGCGTGCATGTTGTGGCTGTTTTCACGAATCCGGTCAAATACAATGATGGTATCGTTCATCGAGAAACCAATTACCACGTCGTGCAGTAGGGCAACAATGGTACCAAGGCTGTAGCGCCAGTCGCGGAAGCGGATGAAGATGTAAGCTACGATGATCAGCATCGAAAACAGGGTGGCCCAGATAGCGCCTCGCTTCAGTTCTTCTGAAATAGTGGGCAGTACCGTTTGCGAACCTACTTTGTTTACTTTTTCAAAATCTTCGAAGCTGGTACCCTCCGGCAAAAACTTGGTCAGGCCGCTGTACAAGGCACGTTCTACCGTGCTATCCACGTTGGCGCCCGTCTCTTCAATTTTGTAGGCGGTGGTTATGTTCAGCTGGTTTGTTCCGCCCAGTGTTTTCACAATCGGGTACTCACCAAATGCCTTCTGCAATTCATTGCGTACATCATCGTTTTTTACCGGCTTATCGAAATGCACGGTGTAGCTGCGGCCTCCCTTGAATTCTACGCCATATTCGAAACCGTAGAAAAGCGAGCCAACGCCCAACAATGCTACCACCACCGAAATGCCGTAAGTAACCTTGCGGAATTCGATAAACTTGAAAGATGCATGCTGGAAGACCCGCTTACCAATGCTGGTAAAATACTCGAGGTGGCGGGCTTTGGTAGTAAACCAATCGGTCAGCGTACGGCTGATGAGGATACCGCAGAACAGGTTGAGCACAATGCCCCACATCTGCACGTAAGCAAAACCACGCACCGGACCCAAACCAAAGTAGTACAGGATAGCCGCGGTAAGAAAGGTAGTAACGTGGGCATCGAGAACCGGCGCCAGCGAACGACGATAGCCATTGTTAACAGCGGTCTGATAATTGCGTCCCCAGGTCAGCTCTTCTTTGATACGTTCAAACACAATCACGTTGGTATCTACCGCCATGCCAATGGTGAGTACCAGACCGGCAATACCAGCGGCAGTGAATGTGGCGCCCATGGCGGTGAGGATGGCCACGGTAAACAGCAAGTTCAGAATCAGTGAAACGTTGGCAATCCAGCCACTGCTGTTGTAGTACAGCAGCATCAGTACAAATATGACGATGAAGCTGATGATGAACGCCATTGAGCCGCCGCGAACAGCCTCCTCGCCCAGTGTAGCGCCTACTATTTGCTCCTGCACAATTTTGGCGGGGGCCGGCAGCTTGCCGCTCTTCAGCATTTCTGCCAGGTCCTGCGCTTCCTTTACTTCAAATGAACCGGTAATTTGCGAATTGCCGCCGGTGATGGGCTCATTAATGTTGGGGGCTGTGTACACGAAATCATCCAACACAATGGCGATGCCTTTGCCAACATTGGCTTCAGTCATTTTAGCCCAAATGCCGCCACCCACTTTGTCCATGTTCATTTTGATGGCTACGCGGCCGCGTTCATCAAAATCTTGTCCGGCATCTGTGATGTGTTCGCCCTCCAGTTTAGCACGGTTACCGTCTACCGTTTTCAGCGCATACAAGGTCAGGAAGCCGCTGTTCTTCTCGTCTTCGCCACCGGTGTAGCCAAAGGCAAACTTGAGATTGCCGGGCAGTTGGCTGGCTACAATGGGATCACGCAGGCGTTCGCCCAGGGTGGCCGTGTCCTTGGTCTGAACAATGGCAATGCCACTTGGGAAGACAGTTTTGCCAGCAGCATCCTGCTGAGGCTGCAACAGCTGTGGCATCAGGCTAAAAATGGGCGCCTCTTTGGCAAAACGAGCTATCTGGGCAGCCCTTGAGGTATCTTTTTTGGCCAATGAATCAGCAGCGGCAACAGCATTGCTATCGGTGGGCATGCCATTCATGGCAGCTGCCAACGCCTTTTCTGCACGCTGAATACTTTCGCCTATTTCGCCAATATTGTACAATTCAAAAAACTGGAGGTTGGCCGAGCTTTGCAAGTACTTGCGCACCCGGGCCTTGTCTTTAATGCCCGCTAGTTCTACCGTGATAATCTTTTTTGCCTTATCGGGGTTGATGGTGGGCGAGGCCACACCAAAGCGGTCAATCCGGTTTTGAAGAATATTGTAGGTGTTGGTAAACGCTACGTCCGATTCGTTTCGCAAATAGGCAATTACCGCATCATCGCTGCTATTCAGGTTAATGCGCTTGTTGCTATTGCCAATAAAGAGCGGCGCCAGTTTTGCGCCCGGCGCTGCTGTGCGATAGTTCTGCACAAACAAATCAATCAGATCGAGGCCAGAAGTGGCCTTTTGAGCAACGGCCTTGCTGAGTGCTTCATTAAAGGCCTTATCGGCAGTGTAGCCACTCAGGCTGCGCAGCAGATCGGCCATGCCCACTTCCAGGGTCACGTTCATGCCGCCCTGCAGGTCCAGACCCAGTTTGGCTTCCTGGTCTTTGGCAAACTTGTAGTCTTGCCCAAACCAGGTGATTTTTTGGCCGTTGGTGCTATCCAGCAGTCGCTGCAGGCGTGCCTCCACAGCATTGTCAATGCTGTCCTGGTACAGATCCTGCAGTTCTTTATTGCCCGGGTATTTGGTAGCAGCTGCCGGCATGCTTTGCTTCACCTGCCGTTCCGCTTTCTCTCTCATCTTTTTCTCGTGGCCGCTTACAAACCAGGTAAACGACAACTGGTATAAGCTGAAGATGATCATCAGTACGGCAAACACCCGCACCAGTCCTTTCATTTGCATACAAACAGAATTAACCAGATTTTAAATGGGTGGCAAAAATAGGGGAATTGGCGGCTCATAGGCGGGTTTTGCACAGGGGGGGTAAAAGCGGCATAGGCGGGTTTTGCACAGGGGGGGTAAAAGCGGCAAAAAAAGGGCTTTTCAGCAGCTACAGCAGGGTGCCCGGGCCGCCCGGCCAAAGCGGCAGTGGCCGCAGTGGTTGTTCACAGGCGGCTGAAAAAAAGTGAATGAGCAGCCAGCCGGGTGCCACTAGCATTGCACACATGAATTGGAAAGGAACGGTGGCGCTTCTGGCGTTTTGCCTGCTGGCCAGCTGCGCTGCACGGCGCCAGCAGGGGCCATCGGCCGGCGCCAAACCCGGCAGCCTGCCGGTGGCAGAAAGCGCAGCACCTGTCATTGATTCGGTATTGGGCATTCCGGTCAGGCCGGGCGCCCACCCGGTGCTGCTACAGGCTATGCGCCAGTGGAAAGGAGTGCCCTACAAGCTAGGTGGCAATACCCGTACAGGCGTGGATTGCAGTGGCCTGATAGCCGCCATTTACCCGCAGGTGTACGCAGTACAACCTGCCCGCACTACCGCACAACTGTACACCCAGGCACTGCCAGTACCCCGCCAGCAGCTGCAGGAGGGCGATCTCGTATTTTTCAGTATTGGCACCCCCAAACCCGGGCATGCCGGCATTTACCTGTGGGACGATTACTTTTTTCATGCCAGTACCAGCAGAGGCGTGATGGTAAGCCGGCTGACCGAACCTTACTGGAGCAGATACTTTACGGCGGGTGGCCGCTTACCGGCCATAAAATCAAAACCTTAGCGTATCAATCCTGCGCTGTTTTCCCGTAGGTTTGAGGATATGAAACGCCTGCTTGTTGCGGGAGCCTTTTGTCTTAACTGCCTCCCGGGCATGACCCAACCTTTGCTGACCGGGCCTGTGTCGCCCGGCCGTTTTCCCAACAGTGCCCTGCTCGATAGCTTGCTGCGGGCACAACAGCCCTTGCTGCAGCCCGTACTGGCCGACCCAGATAAATACCGCCTGCAAATCATTTATACCCAAATAGACCGCGACCGAAAGAACAGGCCGTCCTTTCAGCACCATTTTTTCAATGTAGGGCAACACTACCATTATCCGGCCAGCACCGTCAAGTTGCCGGCTGCCGTACTGGCGCTGGAATACCTGAACGATCTGAAAATTTTGCCCGCCACCCCCATGCTCACGCTGCCGGTACGCCCTGGCGAGCAGCCTGTACGCAAGGATCCGAGCAGTGAAAATGGCTTCCCTTCGGTAGAACACTACATTAAAAAGATATTGCTGGTAAGCGACAACGATGCCTACAACAGGTTGTACGAACTGCTGGGGCAAGCCTATTTCAACAGTCGGCTGCACAGCCTGGGCTTTAGCGATGCGCAAATCATTCATCGGTTGGAAATAGCCTTGTCTGAAACCGAAAACCGGCAAACCAATCCTGTTATTTTTTTGAATGAGAAAGGAGATACCATTTACCGGCAGGCAGCGCAGCAGTCGGCCATGGCTTATGCCCAGCGCAGCGACGCGATAGGAAAAGGATACATGCGACAGGGCCAGCTGGTAAATGAGCCGTTGAATTTTTCAGGAAAAAATAGATGGCCACTGCCGTATATCCATCAGCTCCTGCAGTGGATCATGTTTCCGGAAAGCCAACCGCGGCAGCAAACGCTGAACCTGCGTAAGGCAGACTACCAGCTGCTGTGGCGCTACATGAGTATGCTGCCTGCCGAAAGCAAATGGCCTTCATACGATGGCAAAGAGTATTGGCCTTCCTACGTCAAGTTTTTGCACCTGGGTAGCGAAAAAAGCGCAGGGCTACCGCCCGGTATGCGCATTTTTAATAAGGTGGGCGATGCGTACGGCTTTTTGCTGGATGGCGCCTATTTTGCCGACTTTGATAACGGTGTGGAATACATGCTCAGCGCCGCACTCTATGTAAATGAAGATGGCATTTTAAACGACAACAAGTACGAATACGAGGAGGTGGGCCTGCCTTTTCTGAAGCAATTAGGGCAAATCATTTACCAATATGAAAAGCAGCGGCCACGGCTTCGAAAGCCTGACCTATCGGCTTTCAGGCTGCAATATTGAATAGGCAAAGCCGATCACGGGGCCTTTTATTAGGTAGAATGAAATTCAATAAACCGCGAATTTCTTTAGCCGCTGTTCAATCATCGGTTAGCTTGATTGAATTACCTTCGCTGCCGATTTCAAAATAGTTCATTTTAGCCAATACCCATGACGACATTAGCCAGCCGACTAACCAAGTTTAATGAACCGGAGACACTGAAAATGGCCAAACTGGCCCGCGAACTGAGGGCGCAGGGCCACGATGTGGTAGGCCTGAGCCTGGGCGAGCCCGATTTTGACACGCCTGACCATATTAAAGCAGGTTTGCACAAAGCCATCGACAACAATTATTCGCACTATCCACCGGTGGCCGGTTATCCCGAGCTGCGGCAGGCCATTTGCACCAAACTAAAGCGTGACAACGGATTGGACTACCTGCCCGAGCATACACTGGTGAGCACCGGCGCCAAGCAAAGCATTGCCAACCTGGTGCTGGCCACGGTAGAAGAAGGCGATGATGTGATTATTCCCACGCCATACTGGGTAAGCTACAGCGAGGTGGTACGCCTGGCCGGCGCCAACCCAATTTTGGTGCGTACCAGTCTGGAGTCGAAGTTCAAAATTTCGCCAGCCGAGCTGGAAGCGGCCATTACGCCCCGCACCCGGCTTTTCATGTTTAGTTCGCCCAACAACCCCACCGGTACCGTGTACAGCCAGCAGGAACTGGCAGGGCTGGCCGAGGTGTTTCGTCGCTACCCCCACATCTGGATCATGAGCGATGAAATTTATGAGTATACCAACTACGTGGGTAAGCATGAATCTATTGCCCAGTTTGCCGACCTCAAAGACCGGGTAATTATTGTAAATGGACTGAGTAAGGGCTATGCTATGACCGGCTACCGCCTTGGCTATATTGCCTGCAGCAATACCGATTTGGTAAAAGCCTGCGATAAGCTGCAGGGCCAGTTTACAAGCGGTGCCAATGCTGTAACGCAGCAAGGTGCTGTAGCTGCTTTGTTGGGCGATATGTCGCCTACGGCTGCTATGGTCACCGAGTTTGCAGAACGAAGAAAAATGGTGATGGCGCTGTTGGCCGATATCCCAAATATTCGAATTGACGAGCCGGCCGGCGCCTTTTATGTTTTCCCGGATGTAAGCTACTATTTCGGTAAAAAGGCGGGTGATACTGCCATTAGCAATGCCGACGAACTGGCCATGTACCTGCTGGAAACCGCTCATGTAAGTACGGTGACTGGTAGTGCTTTTGGTGAGCCCAATTGCATCCGTATCAGTTATGCGGCCAGCCGCGAGGATATACAAAAAGGCTTTACCCGAATTAAGAATGCCCTGCTGGCGCTGCAATAGCGGCGTCGTTTTTCCTGTAAACCAAAACAGCCGACTTCTTCAAGAGGTCGGCTGTTTTTCGTCGTGGGCACCGAGGATGGTTGGCGTTCGCCGCTATCAGGTATTAAACATGTAGTTGAGCCAGTAGCAAAAAACAATGATGATCATGATGCCCATATAGCCGGCACGCAGACTTTTAAAGATGCGCTGATACTTAGAAGCGGTAATGCTTTTACGCTTGTACTCACCGATGCCTTCTTTTGAAACCGGCAGCTGCCGAAAAAGCGTGATAAGCGCTACCACCAGTCCGCAAAAACTATTGATAAAACGCGATGAGCTGTTTTCGATAGACACAAACTCTTTTTGCGACACGCCCCAAAGATTGACTGCCAGCATATACACCCCTATCGGAAGGAATACTGAGAGGCTCAGCCAATAGATCGTTTTAAAAATCCGTAGTTTTCGCTTGCCCGACAGGTCGGTTTGGTTAATGACGATGGCCATCAAGGAGGATAGCACCAGCATTAAGACCATAAACCATTTGTGCGACAATTCTTCGTAGGGAAACATGGTCAATGAGATTTCTCAGGAAAGGGTTTTGGACGTCGCTGGCGAAAATAGGAGAGTTGCCACAATTAACCATGCCGGCTTTGACCGGTAGGGTACTGTGCCTTTAAAGGCGGCTGGCATTACCTTTGCCGCCATGAAAGTGAAAAAGCTGGGCCGCGACCGGGTCAATATCATTACCCTGGGATGCAGCAAAAACCTGGTAGACAGCGAGACACTCGGGGGCCAATTGCGGGCCAATGACATTGAAGTACTCCACGAATCGGCAAAGCGTGATCACAATATTGTAGTGGTGAACACATGCGGGTTCATAGACAAAGCCAAGGAAGAAAGCATCAATACCATACTAGACCAGGTAGAACTAAAGCGCAAAGGAAAGCTGGAGAAAGTGTACGTAACCGGCTGCCTGAGCGAACGTTACCGGCAAGACCTGGAACAAGAAATACCGGAGGTAGATGCCTGGTTTGGCACCATGGAGCTGCCGCTGATGCTCAAGCAGTTCAATGCCGACTACAAGACGGAACTGCTGGGCGAAAGAATGTTGAGTACCCCCAGGCACTATGCCTACCTGAAAATAAGCGAAGGTTGCAACCGTACTTGTGCCTTTTGTGCCATTCCGCTGATGCGTGGCGGCCACGTAAGCAAGCCCATAGAGCAGCTGGTGACCGAAGCCAAGGGACTGGTGCAGAAAGGCGTGAAGGAGATCATGCTGATAGCGCAGGAACTGACCTACTACGGGCTGGACATTTACAAAAAACGCATGTTGCCAGAGCTGCTGCACCAGTTGGCCGCCGTGCCCGGGCTGGAGTGGATCAGGCTTCATTATGCCTACCCGTCTAAGTTTCCGCTGGAGATTATTGAGGTGATGAAGCAGCACCCCAATATTTGTAACTACCTGGATATGCCGCTGCAGCACGCCAGCAACAATATGCTGAAGGCCATGAAGCGACAGATAACCCGCGAAGAAATGGAAGAGCTGGTGGGTAATATCAGAGCTATTCTGCCGGGCATTTGTCTGCGTACTACGCTGATAGCCGGTTTTCCGGGCGAGACAGCGGCCGATGTAGAAGAACTGAAGGGATTTTTGCAGCGCATGCAGTTCGATCGGGTGGGGATTTTTACCTACAGCCACGAAGAGGGTACTTCGGCCCACGACCTGGTAGATGATGTGCCGGCCGAAGTGAAGCAGGCCCGTGCGCAGGAGATCATGGAAGTGCAGCAAGAAATCAGCTATGAAAAGAACCTGGCCAAGGTGGGGCAAACATTCAAAGTACTGATTGATAAAAAGGAAGCCGGAAGATACCTGGGCCGTACCGAGTACGATAGTGTGGAAGTGGATAATGAAGTGGTGGTATCGGCGGCTGAAAAACTGGAACAGGGCCAGTTTTATTTGGTGAAAATCACCAAAGCATACGACTACGACCTGGAGGGCGAAGTAGTGGCGAAATGTTAATATGCAGGGGCGGTGCCATTGGGCACGCATCATTCTTACAGCATACTTTACATTGCACCTACGCCTTGCACAACAAACGATGACCGCCAGCATGAAAGCTACCGCTACTTATGTGCCTTACAGCCAAACCGGCAAGTTTTCTAAGCTGGTCATAGATTACCTTGATCAACAGCCGACACTGCAACCTTTTTGGCAGCACACTCCCGATTGGGAAGGGCTGAAAGCCAGTATGCAGGCCCGAAGTGAGTACCCCATAGACCGGCCTGCATTGGTGGCGGCTTTGCAGCTGCAGTACCAGGGCATGCATTGCAGCACGCTGCAGCAGCAGCACCTCCAGGATTTACTGAGCGAAGACTGCTTTACCATTACCACGGCGCACCAGCCTAACTTGTTTACCGGGCCGCTATACTTCATTTACAAGATTGTTCATGCCATCCGGCTGGCCGATGAGCTGCGCCGGCGGTACCCGCAGCAGCGGTTCGTGCCCGTGTACTATATGGGTAGCGAAGATGCTGACCTGGACGAACTGGGCCACTTTGTAGTGCAAGGGGAGAAACGTGTTTGGAATACCAGCCAGGTTGGGGCAGTAGGGCGTATGGCGACGACCGGTCTTGGTGCCCTGGCCGACCAATTGAACCGGCAATTTGGTCACCTGCCGCATGCCGACTACCTACGAGGGTTGCTGGAGGCTTACACATCGGCACCTACT
>JALOMC010000156.1 GCA_025455665.1 Chitinophagaceae bacterium
GGCCTGCGCTGTTTTAGCCCTGCGGGCAAAAATGTCGAGGATCAAATCGCTTCGATCAATGGTTTTGATGCCGGTGGCCTTTTCGATGTTGCTGATCTGAGAGCCACTTAGTTCATCGTCGAAAATGAGGAGGTCGGCTCCCTTTATTTTGGCATACGTGCCTATTTCTTCCAGCTTGCCCTTGCCTACAAACGTGGCTTTATCCGGGTGCGGCAGCTTTTGCCAAAACCGTTTGATGCTGTCGGCACCGGCCGTTTCGGCCAAAAATGCCAACTCATCCAGGTATTCTTTGGTTTGGGCCTCGGTTTGGTGCTGGTGCACCAGGCCTACCAGTATGGCTTTTTCCGATTGTTTGATTTGTTTCTTGTCGAGCAAGGGGCGATGTACTTTTTGAGAATGTGCAGTAAGGAGACAAAAATAAACCTTACCACTGGGGTAAGGCTCATTTAAAAAATTTGAGAGGCGATCATGCCACCATTATAAACCGCTCACGGTAAGGCCAATGCTGTAGGGCCGCACGGCAGGGCCGGCTCCATCTTTAAAGTGATTGGTGATTTGATAGGCGGCATGCAGCGAGAAGGGACCATACCCTACCCGCAGGGTTGCACTCAGGCGAGTGTTTTGAAAGAAGCCGCGTTCTTTGTTTTTTTCAATATAGCGGTTGCCAAAAATGCTTTCGCCATCGCTGGTTTGCAGGTTTTTGCCTTTGGTAAAGCCAGCAATCATTGTACCTACTTTAGCGCCCAGCGCTATTTTCCAGCTTTTATTGGCGTTAGCAGGGTTAAAAGTGTATCGTATTTCCACCGGTGCCTCGGCCCACACGTTGGTCAGCTTATACTTTTTGAAGTGGTTGGTATCTGCCACATTGCGAAACGCAACAGCACCGTCGGCGGTGCTCCGCGTCAGGTTGATATCCGTTTTCTCGAAAAAAATATTGCTGCTGCCTACGCCTACGCCCAGCCCCACACTCCAGCGGGGGTCGGTTTTAAAGGGCTTGTCCAGCATCACATACAAATTAAAGTGGCGCCCAAAGCCAGTGGTGCGAATGCTGTCGGGGGTGCCGGCCCAGCCATCGTAGCCATACTGTATCAACAGGTGGTCGTTGGCGCGGTTTTTCAGGTTCAGCTTGTAGTAGTCAAATTTGGGAGCCTTGGGCTTGGCGGCGCTGTCGGTGGTATTTTGGGCCAGGGTGGCAGTGCTGACCGAAAGCAGCAGCAGGCTGAAAAGGATACGCATAGCGAGTTGTAAAAAGGTTGGCTAAGGTAAACGGGGGGCTACAAAGGATTAGTTAAAGCCCGATCCGGATACGGCCGGTTGGTTAGGAAAGCGAGAGGGGTGTGGTACAACAAAAGCCCGTTTTGAAGCGGGCTTTTGAAGCAAGTGAGTGGATCCTGAGGGACTTGAACCCCCGACCCGCTGATTATGAGTCAGCCGCTCTAACCACCTGAGCTAAGGATCCGGCGCAGCCATATTTTGGCCGCAGCGGCGGCAAAAGTAGGTGGTTTTGCTGCACCAAGCAAAGGAGATTGCGAGGTATTTCGGCCAAAGCGGCCGGTGGTTTTGCAGGCGTTGGCAGCTTTGTAGTGGGGCGTTTGCAGGTGCGTTTTTATGGATAGGCACGGGCAGCCAGCCAATGTGGCCTGCTCGTATCAACCAGGCAGTATGCTTTCAATCCGTTGTCGTTGCCACCGGTGAGTGAGCATTTTTGGCGGATAGCGGTTTGCTCAAAAGGCACCTGCTAAACGGCAGCCGAACGTCCACTCTAATGTGTTCATTTTACACAAAAGCCTTGTGCCACAAGGGTTTGTGCACCCCCGGTTGAAACATTTTGCGGCTTTTCTTAATCAGAAAATTTAGAAATGTGAAGTGGCCGGCTATTTTTACACAATCGATTGCGCCCGATGTATCAGGACCTCCATTTATCGGAATTGCAACACCGCATAGCGGCGTTTGACGATCAGCTTGCCTACGAGGAGCTGTTCTATCGCTATGCCCGGCGCCTGCAGCAGTTTGCCTACTCTATTTGCCACCACCGCGAAGCGGCCGAAGAAATTGTGCTCGACGTGTTCATGCGGGTATGGCTAAAGCGCAAAACGCTGGATCACATCCAAAATCTGAAGCTGTATTTGTACATAGCCACCCGCAACCACAGCCTTAACTACAACCGCGGGGAGCAGCGTTTTTCATCCATGCAGCTCGATGAGCTGGTGACCGAGCCCGCCTCGCTGCTGCCCGACCCCGACGAACTATTGCGGTCGGCCGAGCTGAACCAGCAAATACAAGAAGCCATTGGGCAGCTACCCGCTCAGTGCAAGGTCATTTTCAGGCTGGCCAAAGAAGATGGCCTGAAGCACAAGGAAATAGCCGAACTGCTGCACATACAGCCAAAAACGGTTGAAAATCAATTGGCTATAGCGCTGAAAAAACTGGCGGTGGTACTTGGCACCCTCCAGCGCAAGCGTAGCAGCCTGCCTGTAGGCGGCGGCCGCTGATTTTTTTTAAGAAAAATTTTTACTGGCTTTGGGGGATGGGCTGCGATGGCGTGTCCATTAAGGGATTGCTCCTGTATGGAAAACCGCATCTGGCTGCTTTTTACCAAAAAACTGACCGGCGACGCTTCGGCGGCTGAGGTGGCTGAGCTCAACGATTTGCTGAGTCAGCAGCCTGGGCTGTATGACAAGCTGCGGGCAGTAGAAACCGCCTGGGAGGCAGCCGATACCGCCCAATCGCAGCGGGCCCAACGGTCAGATTTTGAGAAGCTGCTGCAGCGCATGGAAAGCGAGGGCATCGATTACCAGCCCTCGGTCATTGAAGCGCCACTTTCACCGGCACCGGTATTTTCACTTACGGCAGTACGAAGCTGGTGGCGCTATGCCGCAGGTATGGCTGCTGTGGCCCTGTTGGCCTTTTGGCTAAGCACTGATGGCCCGGCCGCCGGCTCCTCATCGGATGCTGCTGCCCGCAGCGCCGAAGAGCTCAACCATGTAAGCACCCGCCCTGGTAGCCGCACCAAACTGGAACTGCCCGATGGCACCCAGGTATGGCTGAATGCCGATAGCAAGCTGACCTACGGCCGCGAATTTGGCCGGGGTAACCGCGAAGTGCAATTGGTGGGCGAAGCATTTTTTGATGTGGCTCACAACAAAAAGGTTCCCTTTTTTATCCAAACAGCCAATTTCCGCATCAAGGTGACGGGCACGGCCTTTAATGTGCGGGCTTACCCCAACGAAAAAATGTCGGAAACCAGCCTGCTGCGGGGCAAGGTGGAAATAACCATGAACGATAACCCCGGCACTACCTACTACCTGAAGCCCAGCCAAAAACTGGTGGTAGACAACCTGGCGGGCAGCGTAGCCGGCACCACCGGCAGCGCCACCGAAGCAGCCGCCAGCAGCAGCCGGCCAGCCCGCACCTACAGCCCTACGCTCATGAGCCTGAACCTGCACCCGCTGGATAGTGTGCCGGTAGAAACTGCCTGGGTGGACAACCGGCTGGTGTTCAGCGACGAATCGTTCAGGGATGTGGCAGACAAGATGGAGCACTGGTACGGTGTTCGTATCCGGTTTGCCGATAAAGCATTGGAAAGCATCCGGTTTACAGGCCGATTCAAAGACGAAACGATTGAACAGGCCCTGTCGGCCATGCAGCTGACAGCTCGCTTTGCTTACCAGATACGAGAAGGAGAAGTCTTGATTGCAAAAACAACGAAACCATAAAAACGCTTGCTATGAAACAACACTACAATTCAGGGTGATCCGATGGCTGGCGGTATGAAAAAGAGGATGCGCTTCATCCCCCTTTTAACCAAATGGCCAGCAGTAGCTGAAAACCAACGAACGGGTGAAGCAGTGTCGAACGCGAAGACACTTCATCCTCATTCATTAACCCACTATTGATTCAGGCTATGAAAGTACACCAACAACTGCTTATAAGGGGTAGTGCTACGCCTCTTATGAAAAAATTGCTGCTTATTATGAGAATGACCGTCGTACTGCTGCTGTTTGCATGCCTGCACAGCTACGCAGATGGTTTCGCCCAGCGCCGCATCACACTGCGGTTGGAGTCGGCCGAAATGAAGCAGGCACTGCAGCAAATAGAGAAGCGGAGTAACTACCGTTTTCTTTACAACCAAACGGTATTGAAAAACGCCCGTCGCGTATCCATCAATGCCAACAACGAACTGCTTGAAAACGTATTGAACGCCATGTTCAATGGCACAGGTATCAGCTACCGCATGTTTGATGGCGAGCTGATTGTGCTATCAACTGCCGAAGAGGTAGAGGTGCCGGCCCCACAGCAACTGAAAGGCCGTATAACCGATGCCGATGGCAAAGCCATTCCGGGTGCCTCTATCATCATCAAGGGCACTAAAACGGGTACCGCAGCCGATGCCTCCGGCAACTTCAGCATTGCGGTAGAAGAAAATGCCGTGCTGGTGATTTCAGCAGTAGGTTATGCCACACAGGAAATAGCTGTAGCGGGCAAGTCTTCCCTTGAAATTTCGATGGTGGCCAATGCGACCAGCGGGCTGAACGAGGTGGTGGTGATTGGTTATGGTACAGCCAGCCGTCGCGACCTGACCGGTTCTATCGTGAAAATAGCTGGTAAAGAAGTGGCCGATAAGCCCAACCCCAACCCTGTGGCCTCGCTGCAGGGCCGTGTGGCCGGCTTGACTGTGGTAAACAATGGCACGCCTGGTGCCGAGCCCGACATCCGTATTCGCGGTACCAGCAGTATCAACGGGGTGCGTCCGCTGTATGTGGTAGATGGTATTTTTCAAGACAACATCAACTACCTGAACCCCAACGATATTGAGTCGCTTGAAGTATTGAAAGATCCTTCGAGCCTGGCCATCTTTGGTGTACGCGGTGCTAATGGTGTGATCGCCATTACTACCAAGCGTGGCAAGGGCGCAGGCCTCACCGTCAACTTCAATACCAACATTGGTTTCAAATACCTGAGCGACCGTATTGACATGGTGAATGCACAGGAATTCAAAACCTTGTTCGACGAAGAACAAGCCAATATTGGAGTGCCGGTTAACCAGCGGTTTGACTACAGCCGGTGGACTGGCAATACCGACTGGGTAGATGCCATGACGCGTACTGCCACTTTCAGCAACAGCAACCTGAGCATTAACAGCAGCACCGAAAAGAACAAGTTTTACATGGGCCTGGGCTACACGCTGGACCAGGGCGTGATAAAGCACCAACAGCTGCAACGCATGCTGCTCAACATCAGCGATGAACTGAAGGTGAGCAAAAACATCAAGCTGGGCTTTACGCTGAACTACAGCCGCGACCGTGCTCCATATAGCAGAGCAAACGGCTTGCTGTTCGATGCCCGCCGGGTACTGCCCATTACCCCCATTATGGATCCTACCAACACTTATTTTACCGAGTTGGCTATTCAGGCTGCTCAAATGAGCAATCCGCTGATGAACCTGGAGAATAAATGGGACAAGGAGTTGACGTTTGAAAATCGTTATGTGGGCAGTGTGTACGCCGATATCACCTTCCTCAAGAAGTTTAACTGGCGTTCTACTTTTTACGCCGACCAGAGCAATGTGGATAGCCGCAGCTATAACCCGATCATTCAAACATTCAATCCATCACTCGGGCAAAATGGCACAGTGTTTACCGACCGGAACAACCGCCAGACATCGGTGAACCAAAGCAATCAGCGTTGGAATAAGTTTCAACAGGACCACATCCTGACTTACAGAAATAGTTTTGGAGATCATAATGTGTCTGCATCGGCAGGCTTTACTACCTTCTTCAATAACTTTGTAGGATTGTTTGGTAGTGTACGGCAAAGCGCTTCTGGTGAGGCAATTCCTAATGACCCG
Organism: Chitinophagaceae bacterium; assembly: GCA_025455665.1. Classification (GTDB taxonomy): domain Bacteria; phylum Bacteroidota; class Bacteroidia; order Chitinophagales; family Chitinophagaceae; genus Phnomibacter. Next base: position 5,849 of record JALOMC010000156.1, read on the forward strand.
CGTTTTTGGTATGTGGACAATGGTTTTGGCGATGCCTCTACCCGTCGTTCAACATCGAACCAGTGGGAACGTAGTACCGTATCGGGGCTGGTACGGGTGCTGTACAACTATCAAAACAAGTATTATCTGAATGGGTCGTTCCGTCGTGATGGCTCCTCACAGATTTCGCCCAACAGCCGTTGGCAAAATTTTTACTCGGTAGGTGCTGCCTGGGAAATGACACGGGAAAGGTTTATGGAGCGGCTGAAGTTTGTCGACTTCCTGAAACTGAAAGG
>JALOMC010000157.1 GCA_025455665.1 Chitinophagaceae bacterium
ACCTGCACTGGACCGTGCGCCACGGCGAAAAATGGTTGCTGCATGGCCCCAACGGCGTAGGCAAAAGCAGCCTGCTCAGCCTCATTACCGCCGATCATCCGCAGGCCTATGCGAACAAGGTGTATCTGTTTGGCAAGCGTCGCGGCACGGGCGAAAGTATTTGGGATATCAAAAAGCAAATTGGCTTTGTATCGCCTGAGTTGCAGATGTATTTCCAACAAACAGCCACCTGCTACCACACGGTGGCCAGCGGTATTTTTGATACCATCGGCTTGTTCAGAACGCTGAACGATGCACAGGAAACACAGGTGCAAGAATGGTTGCAACTATTTGGTTTCAAGGCCCGACAACACAAGCCATTCCGACAATTTTCAGCTGGCGAACAGCGGCTCATTTTACTGGCAAGGGCGCTGATAAAAAATCCGCCCCTGCTGGTGCTGGATGAGCCCTGCCAGGGGCTGGACGAAGCACAGCAAGCCGCACTGCTACACTGGATAGATGCCATTTGCGAAGCCGGCAACAAGACGCTGATTTTTGTAACGCACTACGTAAATGACCGGCCCGCCTGCATCAATCGGGAGTTGGCCTTATAAATACTCCCCGCCTTCTTGACGGGAGACGTCTGAGCCGGTGGCCAGACAGTTTTCAGTGCATCAACACAACACCCCAACTCGTGAACTTGTGAACTCGTGAACTTTTGAACTCGTGAACTTTAGTACTTGTACTTCTCTCCCCACCTTGCTTTCAAAAACTTCCGCAGCTCTTCTTCTCTCGCATTCTTACCGGGGTCGTACAGTCGGGTGCCTTTTATAGCATCTGGTAAATATTCTTGTGGTATAAAGTTGCCTTCGCCCATGTGTGAGTATTGGTAGTCTTTGCCATAGCCAAGGCCCTTCATCAGTTTGGTAGGTGCATTGCGGATGTGCATGGGCACGGGTAAATCGCCGGTACGCTCTACCAGCGCCAGGGCTTCGTCGATGGCCATGTACGATGCATTGCTTTTGGGCGAAGAAGCCAGGTAGGTACAGCATTGCCCCAACACGATGCGTCCTTCCGGTTTGCCGATTTTGCGTACGGCTTCAAAGCAGGCATTGGCCATTACAATGGCGGTTGGGTTGGCATTGCCAATGTCTTCGCTGGCAAAAATGACCATGCGCCGGGCAATGAATTCATAGTCTTCGCCACCAGCTATCATGCGGGCCATCCAGTAGATGGCACCATTGGGATCGCTGCCCCGCATGCTTTTGATAAAGGCCGAAATGATATCGTAGTGTTGTTCGCCTTTTTTGTCGTACAGGGCCACGGTGCTTTGCGCTGCCTTCATCACCACATCATCGGTTACCTGCAGCAGCGGTGCACCGGTTGCTTGCAGCGCTTGTATGCTTATTTCAAACAGGTTCAGCAAGCGGCGGGCATCGCCTCCACTAAGCCTGATCAATGCTTCTGTATCAACCAACTCTATAGCCAGCGAACGCAGCACTTCATCTTTTTGCATGGCGGTGTGCAGCAGTTGCACCAGTTGGTCGGGCGTTAGTGGCTTTAGTACATATACCTGACTTCGGCTCAACAGCGCACTGTTTACTTCAAACGACGGATTTTCAGTAGTAGCGCCAATCAGCGTAATGGTTCCCCTTTCTACTGCTCCCAGCAGGGCATCTTGCTGGCTTTTATTGAAGCGATGGATTTCGTCGATGAACAGGATGGCACCCTGTTGTTTTTTGGCCAGCTCAATCACTTCGCGTATTTCCTTTACCCCGCTGCTGATGGCCGACAGCTGGTAAAAAGGCAACTGCAGATGATGTGAAATGACAGTAGCCAGGGTGGTTTTGCCCACACCGGGCGGACCCCAAAAAATGATGGAGTGAATGCGCCCTTGCTGCAGCGCCGTACGCAGCACGGTGCCTTCGCCCACCATGTGCTGCTGGCCCACTATTTCATCAATGGTTTGTGGCCGCATCCGCTCGGCCAGTGGTATTTGAGCAGACATGTTGCTGAAGATGATTTTTGTAAAACACGCCGACGCCCGAAAAATACAGCGGGCTTTATTGTTGCTGCTGTGCCTGCATCCAGTCGGTTTGCCACGGTTCCAGCCCTTCTTCGCTGATGGTTTGCATTTTCACCTCGTTCAGCTCTTCAAACACATGCCCATCTTCGTAGCCTACCGATACCAGCACCGACAGCGATTGGCGAGCCAGCCCTTTGAAGGTGCCTTTCACCGGTGTACAGTCTCTGAAGTCGCGGCCGGTGGCCAATAGCACATGCCTGCCATTTACCCATACATTGTTGGTGGGGTCTATGCCTACCCAGCCTAGTACAGGCGTCCACGCTTCTACCCAGGCATGGGTGGCGCCCTCGCCACGCAGGCCGCTTTTGTTGGGGCAAATGTAGCCGCTGACGTAGCGGGCCGGAATGCCACGGCTGCGCAGCAACTGTAGCATCACATGCGCAAAATCCTGACACACGCCACTGCGATGGTCCAGTATTTCATCCACCGTTGTTTCTACGTTGGTGATGCCTTTTTCGTACCGAAAGTTGCGGTATATAAATTCGTTGCAGCGCCACACAAATTCCAACACATCCTCATCGGGCGGCGGCAGCTCCTGCAGTATATGATCAATTACCCACTGCTCCCTTATTCGCTCCGGATCGGCTAATTGCAGCAGCAAAATATCATTACCAATGGCGTTCTGCAGTTGGCGCAGTGTGCAGGTGGCAGCCGGCCGCTCGTTGGCTCGCTCTGTTGTTTCTACCACCAGGCGGGCATCTATACTCAGTTCCTGGTGTGGCAGCAGTACATTAAAATCACCTACGATGTTGCCATAATAGTCAGTAAACTGCGCAATAGCCGGTGAGGTGCTGATCAGCAATTCGAATTGGCGCATTGTTTGCCCCTGGCAAGGCAGCGGAAAGATGCGCACCTGGCTCATGCTTTCCTTTACCGGGCGGTCGTACTGATAATGGGTGATATGTCGGATAGAAAATACCGGCATGATTGCTAAAAGGGTAAAACAAATGCGGGAGCCGAAGCTAAAGGCCCACCGCCATTTGGTGCCGGCATTTTATACAGGCTGTTGGTAAAATAGCGGCTAGGTGTACGAAAAAAACATTCTGGATAGCTCGGCCGAAAAATCCCACACCTGCTGCCGGATGCGTTGTATCAACTCTTCCAGACTTTTTCCATCCATTGAAAACGGATCGGCAAACTCCACCATGCTTTTCAGCCTTCCAAACTGGCGCACCAGTTTATCCGAATCGGGATGTGCATTTTCGGCCAGCATGGCGTGCATATACTTATCAATGCGCTCCATGCTGTAAATAACCGAGCGGGGGAAATCGGCATTGAAGATGGCCTGGTATATAGCCTGTCTTGTGTGGTGAGTGCCACGATTGCTTTTCAGATACAGCTCGTAGCCCGATAGCGAGTACAGCAGCCGACGCCAGTACAGCAGGTCGTCGTTCTTTTCCAGATCATAGCCCATGGGCTGCAGGTAGGCATCGGCCATGTCTATTGTTTGCAGGCAGCGTTCTATAAACTTGCCCATGTTCATAAACTCCCACCCCAGGCCACGTGGCATTGTGCTGTCTACAATGCCATTGTACAGCAGGCAGTGGTTTTCCAGTTGGTCCAGCACTTTCAGCGTATCCTCGCCACGCAGTCTTTCGGTCAGTCCTTCGTTGTTAATGAAGTGATACATCGCATTTACCTGCTCCCACACTTCTTTTGTAATGCGGTCCTGGCTGCCCCGGGCATTTTCACGGGCCTTGCCCAGCAATACTTTCAGCGAGTTTACATTGCTGTTATCGCAAATGCAATACTGCAATACTGCCGGCCCATTTTGGCTCATCGATTGCCGCTCGCCGGCTGTAAGTCCGGTATAGCACTGCAGCAGCGGGCCGTAGCCCAGGGTATCGCCCTCCCAGCTATCAAAGCCCAGTATGTAAAAATACCGCACTGCACGGGCCACCCCGTCGGCCCGCTCCATGTATCGGTTCAGCCAAAAAAGGTTATCGGCTATTCTGCTCAGCATCATAATATTTACCCTCCCCCGCCTCCCTAAAGGGAGGAGCTAATAATTGAATTTGTAAAATGGTTTAATCTCCGCATGGAACAACAAAAGTGTCTTCTCAACCCGATTATTTTAATCATCCTATTCTGCACTTGTGAACGCTCAAACATTCGAACTCTCAAACTCCTGAACTCGTGAACTCGTGAACTACTCTTCAATATCTACCACCCAGGTATCCTTGCTGCCGCCGCCCTGGCTACTATTTACCACCAGGCTGCCCTTGCGCAGTGCCACTCTTGTAAGGCCGCCGGGCACTATTTCAATACCGCTGGGCCCGCACAGGGCAAAGGGCCGCAGGTCGATGTGCCGCGACTCCAGTTTGCCATCGATGAGGCATGGCACTGTGCTTAGCTGAATAATGGGCTGCGCAATGAAGTTCCGAGGATTTTGCATCACTGCTACTTTCAGATCGTTCAGCTCCAGCTCGGTGGCCTTGTTGCCCATTACCATGCCATACCCACCGCTTTGGTTGGTTTGCTTTACCACCATGCTGCTCAAATGCTGAAACACGTGGCGGCGCTCCTCTTCCACCTCCAGCCGGTAGGTAGGTATGTTGGGCAAAATGGCGTCTTCGTTCAGGTAGTATTTGATCATCGCCGGCACATAGGCGTATACGGCTTTGTCGTCGGCCACACCATTGCCCACTGCATTTACCAGTGCTACATTGCCTTTGCGGTACGCACTCATAATGCCGGGCACGCCCAGCATGCTATCGGGCCTGAACACCAGCGGATCAATGAAGTCGTCATCGATGCGCCGATAAATGACATCCACCGGCTGCAGACCGCTGGTGGTTTTCATAAACACTTTTTGATGGTCTATCACCAGATCGCGGCCTTCTACCAGTGGTATGCCCATGGTACGGGCCAAAAATGTGTGCTCGTAGTAGGCGCTATTGTACACGCCAGGTGTCAGCAGCACCACATTGGGCTGGTCTACCTGCCGCGGCGATAGCTGGCTCAGAATATTCAGCAACCGCGTAGGATACGTATTTACCATGCGCACATGGTTGTGTGCCAGCAGGTCAGGAAAAATTCGCTTCGTCACCTCGCGGTTTTCAAGCATATAGCTCACACCGCTGGGGGTACGCAGGTTATCTTCCAGCACATAAAACACGCCATCGGCGCCGCGTATCAGATCAATGCCGGCTATGTGCACATATATCTGATGCGGCACATCTATACCAGTCACTTCTTTTAAAAAATGCGGACAACTGGCAATGAGCGATGCAGGCACCACGCCGTCCTTTACTATTTGCTGGCCATGGTACACATCGTGCAAAAACATGTTCAGCGCCTTCAACCGCTGCTTGATGCCGGCCTCAATATGATCCCACTCTTTGGCAGTAATAATGCGGGGAATGATATCGAAAGGGAAAATGCGTTCGATGCCTTCGTTATCGCTATACACCGTGAAGGTGATGCCCTGGTTCATGAAAAAGTCGGCCGCTTGCTTGTGTTTTCCTTCCAGCGCAGCAGCGCTCAATTGTTGCAAAGCAGCATTCACACCGCCATAGCGGGCTCGCACAGCATCGGGCGTAAACATCTCATCCCAGGTCAGGGGCTTCTCGTGGGTCGCATTCATAGGCGGAAGAATTGGGGCTGGCTGCCACAAATACCGTCCTGGTGCATCGGCGGGCTGCCCGTACTTCGGCCAAGGCCGAAAACTACAGCAGCCACCTGAGCGGGCAGGCGCTGGCATCTGGCAGCAAGGTTCGCTGGGAAATTAAGGAAAAAAGACAACCGCCAAATTCTTGTGGGCCTTTTGGCTCATCAGGTTTCCACTTTATCAAAAAAAACAAATGACACCGGGCCTGGCCCTGCCACTGCAGAACAGGCACCTGCCATGCTAGCGGCAGAAATAGGAAGCGTAGCGCCGCACCAGCCACAAACTCAGCAGGATGTGCACCCCCAACAGCAGGCCCGCTATTGCTACCGACCACAAGACGGCCAGCATGGACCGCTCTATCGATACACCCGGCGGCATTTTGGCATTGGCTTGCATCTCTTTAGCGGCCGCTAACAGCTCACC
>JALOMC010000158.1 GCA_025455665.1 Chitinophagaceae bacterium
GGGCACCGCAATGCGGCTATGGCCGAAGACATGCTGGTAGACAAAGCCCAGCTGCTGACCCTGACCGCCCCCGAAATGACTGCCCTGGTGGGTGGCCTGCGGGTATTGGGTACCAATTGGGATGGCTCGCAGCACGGCGTATTTACCAGCCGTCCGGGTGTACTGAGCAACGATTTCTTTGTAAACCTGCTCGACTTTGGCACTACCTGGAAGGCCACCAGCCAAATGGAAGATTTGTTTGAGGGCCGCGATCGCAAAACCGGCGAAGTGAAGTGGACCGGCACCCGCGTAGACCTGATTTTTGGCAGCAATACCGAACTGCGGGGCGTAGCCGAGGTGTATGCCTGCGCCGATGGTCATGCCAAGTTTGTGCACGACTTTGCCGCAGCATTCAACAAGGTAATGAACCTTGATCGCTTCTAAAAAGCACCCGGCCGGTGCCCGCCAAAGGGCGCTTGCCTGGCACATACAAAGCGGCCACCTGCAAGGGTGGCCGCTTTTATTTTTTACCTGAAACAAGAGGACTACTGCACTGGTGCAACCAGTCCGGGCTGCCCTTTCACAACCGGCTGGGCAATGTCGTGGTAAAACAGAAAGGTCCACCCTTCGGCCTGGCCCTGCTCCCACCATTGCTGGCGTAGTTCCATGCACTTGCGGCCGTCAAAGTCGTACTTGGCCACAAAGCGGTTGAGCATTTGCTTGTATTGCGGGGCATCATCGCCGCCAAAAAACACCATGCCTTCATCTGTTTCTATCCAAAATACCTGGTGCCAGGGGCTGTGTGCCGAGGTCACTTCGTAGCGGATGTAGTTATCGATGGTGCCTGCATCATCGTGCAGCCAAAACACCCGCGGGTGGCGGTCAAACACTTCAAATTCATCTACAATGAAAGAGGGGTAGCCGGTGTCTTCGGCATAGTCGTACTCGCGGCGCTGTACAAAGTAGGTAGCGTTGGGAAAAGCCAGCTGCGCATTGCCCAGCCGGTCTTTGAAGCTGACACCGCCAGCGTGATCCTTGTGCAGGTGGCTCATCAGCACTTTGGTTACATCGCCGGGGTTGATGCCGGCTGCCTGCAGGTTGGTATGTATCTGCAGCTGCCCCTGCTGGCTGAAGCCAAGGCCGGTATCCAGCAGCAGTACATCGCGGTCATGCACTACACAAAAGGGCTGCACCTCTACCAGCAGGCTGCCGCTGCTGCGTTGATCCAGTTCGTCGCGTTCAGCATCAAACGGCTGAAATATTTTGTCTTTGCCAATGGTAAAGCTGCCTTCGCTAAGGGGTATAATGCGCATGGTGCTGATAGTTCAAAGTTCCCAGGTGGCGGAGTCCCAAAGTTTACAAGTTCACTAGTTCACAAGTTCCTGTGTTCAAAAGCTGAAAGCGGGGGCTGTTAATTGTCGCAGATGAAGTCGAATGCATTTTCCACTTCCATCCGCTCAAATCATCATTCATCAATCATCATTCATCATTCATCATTCATCAATCATCAATCATCATTCCTCCTTACCTCAGCACCACCTGCCGGTCGGCATCCAGCCGTACAAATATGAATATGAGTACCGTGAAAGTAAGCAGCGAAGAGCCTCCGTAGCTGATGAGGGGTAGCGGAATACCGATAACAGGAGCCATACCAATGGTCATACAAATATTGACCACTACGTGGAAGAAAATAATGGCCGCCACACTATAGCCGTATACGCGGCTAAAGGTGCTGCGCTGTCGCTCGGCCATGCCCAATATCAGCATCAGCATGCCCAGGTAAATAAGACAAACAAGCGTACTACCCCAAAATCCGAAGCTTTCGCCAAGGGCGGTAAAAATAAAGTCGGTGTGTTGCGCCGGTACAAATTCGCCTTGTGTCACGGCACCTTTCAAAAATCCTTTGCCCGCCAGGCCGCCACTACCCAGGGCTATTTTGCTTTGCTTTACGTTGTAGTTCTCTTCCTTTTTGCCATCCTTACCAATCTTCCCCATCTTGGCCTTTTCACGCATCAGGGCTTCAGCTGCTTTGGCATCTTTGGGTACATAGTCTTTGCCAAACATGCTCATGATGCGCTCTACCTGGTAGGGCTGCATTATTTTTTCAAACAAAAATGGCACCGCAAAGCGCTGCACACCCACGCTCAGCAGGTAGGCGCCTACTAAAATCAGCAGTACATTTTTATTGCGCCGAATGCGCCGCCGCAGCAGCAAAAAACTCAGCACTGCCAGGCCTGTGAGTATAAAGAACAACGTGTTCGGTTCTATCAGTACAGCGGCTACCACCAGCACCGCCGCACTGGCTCCTACTATCAGGTAGGCCGGCGGCAGGCCCTCGCGGTACAGCGGCAAAAAAAAGGCGAAATACACCAGGGCAAGGCCCGTTTCATTTTGCAAAATAGAAAACGCGGCTGGTGCCAGCGACAGGCCAATGGCAATAGCGTGAGTTTGCCATTTTCTGAAGTCTGTTTCCATGCGGCTGAGGTACTTGGCCAGCGCCAGTGCCACAAATATTTTGCAGGTTTCGGCCGGCTGCAGGTTCATAAAGCCCAGCGGAATCCAGCTGTGCGAACCGTTTATTTCTTTGCCCACCACAAACGTGGCCAATAACAGTACAATGCCGAAGGCATAAAACAGGTTGGAGGTGGCAGTAAAAAACTTACTATCGGTAAGCAAGATGAGGGTAGCCAGCACCAGGCAGATAGCCAAAAAAAGCAGCTGCTTGCTGTAGTTGGTTTTAAGGCCGGTAATGGTTTGCAGCAGCGTCGCTTCGGGCCGGTACTCTACCGAAAAAATGGCTACAATGCCAATGGATACCAGCAGCAAATAAAACAGTGGCAGCCACCAGCTGATGCCTTTTGAAATGATTTGATTTTGTGGGCGCATAAAAGGTGGCTATGAGTAGTGAGGCCCATTATCAGTTTTGCGGCGGCGTTCGTCTTGCGGCAGGTAGTAGCCCAGCGGCATCTCGGTACTATCGGGGCGGGGAGCGGGGGCTGCAGGCCGGGCAGGGGCGGGGCGGGTAGCGTTGGTATCCGGTTCTTCTTCTATGCCGGTTTCGGCCTTGGTTTGGCGTACCAGTTCGGCTTCTATTTGGGCGGCCTGCTTCATTTGGCGCAGGCTGTCGCGTTTGCGTATTTCATCGGCTATGCGGGCCGGCAGTATGCGCTGGCTGCTGTACCGGCTAATCCATTCCTGGCGCTTGGCACTGATGCTATCGTGCAGGTATTGCTCTACCATCAGGCTTACAATAGGGGCCGCAATGGTGGCGCCAAAGCCACCATTCTCTACAATACAGGCGATGGCAATTTTGGGATTATCGCGGGGAGCAAAGGCGGCAAAAAACGAATGGTCTTTTTGCTTTTTGCCCTTGTAGTAGTTTTCTACCGTACCGGTTTTGCCACACATGTCTACGCCCTCTATGGCCAGGCGCCAGGCAGTGCCACCGGGCTTCATCACACGGGCCATGCCCTCATGCACGGCTTCAAACATGCTGTCGGGTATGTGCACCGGTTCTATGCGCTGGCGGTATTTTGCCAGTAGTTCAAATTGGTCGCCGCCTTCTATGCTATCTACCAGGTGGGGGGTGTAGTACCAGCCTTTGTTGGCTATCATGGCAATGGCGTTGGTCAGCTGTAGCACAGTGCTGTTTACTTCGCCCTGGCCAATGCTGTTCGAAATAGTATTGCAGGCATGCCAGCGGGGCCCGAATACTTTTTGGTAGCGCTTGGGCGTGGGTATGTAGCCACCGCGTTCGCTGGGCAGGTCTACGCCCAGGCGGTGGCCCAGCCCAAAATTGTACATGTACTGGTCCCACACCGCCAGTGCCGAATCTACGTTGGGGTACTTGTTTTGCTCCAGCAGTTTACGGTACACATTGGCAAAATAGCTGTTGCAGCTGACGGCGATGGCCGCGGCCAGGTTGGGCGAGTGGCCGGCGCCGTGGCACTTTGGCTTGCCAGTACCGCATTCGTAGTAGCCGCCACGGCAGGGGTAGCCGCTGTTTTGGGTAATGACGCCTTCCTGCATGCCTACAATGGCCTGCAGGGTTTTGAAAGTAGAACCGGGCGAATACTCACCGGTAATGGCCCGGTTGTACAGCGGCAGGCGAGGATCGGTGTAGAGCTCAGAAAAATGCTTGCGCCGCTGGTTGCCGGTAAGCAGGGTAGGGCTGTAGCTGGGCGCACTCACCATGGCCAAAATGCCACCGGTTTGCGGGTCAATGGCTACTACACTGCCTATTTTATTGGCCATCAGTTGCTCGCCCAGGGCCTGTAGGTTGATGTCAAGCGATGAATACAGGTTGCTGCCAGCTATAGCAGCGGTATCAAACTTGCCACCCTGGTAGGGCTGTGTGGGGCGGTTTTTGTTGTCGCGGTTCCAGTATTGGATGCCCCGCTGGCCCATCAGTACTTTTTCGTAGCTGCGCTCCAGTCCGGTCATGCCGGCGTAGTCGCCCTGGCGGTAGCCCTCGGCGCCGTATTTCTCCAAAAATTTTGGATCTACTTCGGCCAGGTAGCCAAATACGTGGGCAGCCGCCTCAAATGGATACTTGCGCACCGGCCGTTCTACCAGATCGAAGGCCGGCTGAAAACGGGTCATTTTCTCCGAGAGGCGGGCATACGTTTTTTCATCGAGCAGGGCCTCAAATACAGACGGTTGGTAGCGGCCATTTTTCACAATGTTGTTGATGATGCGCTTTTTGAATTCATCCACGCTGATGTTCAAAATCTGGCACAGCAGGATGGTATCGCATCCCTGCTTTAGCTGGCCGGGCACCACCGTCAGGTCAAACAGGGTGGTGTTGTCTAGTATTACTTTCTTTTTCCGATCGATGATGAGGCCCCGGCTGGGGTATATCACTTTGCGGTAAATGGCCTGGTCGGTAGCCATCAGGGTGTACTTGGTACTGCTCAGCACCTGCAGGTTGAAAAGCTGCAGAATGATGACAAGAAAAGTAGCGGCAAAAATGATTTGGATAATGCGGCTGCGAACCGAATAAAAGTCGCTCATGGATGGATGTTCCTCCGTATGGCCTACGAAGGTAGCAGCCAATACACAGCTAGTGTTCTGGCGCCCATGAAAAAGTTTTGCAAAGCATGTGCACTACATAGCTGCTGCGTTGTACAGCGTGCCGGCAGCAGGCGTGTGGGCCGCCAGGGCCCGCTGCAGCTGCAGCACATGGCGCAGTTGGTGTGCTACCAAAAAGCTGAGTACGTCGCCGGCTTGCAGCCGCACCAGCCTGCTAATAGAAATAGAAATACGCAGCTGGTGCAATGGCAGGTACGCGGCCTGCTCCAGCAGTTGCAGCAGGTGCTGTTGATGGGCAATGAACTCCTCCATTACTTGCTGCGAGGGCAGCACACCGGCTGGCCGGTGGTCGGCCGGCGCTTTCATCTTTTTGGTTGCTTGGCCGTTGGCATCGGGCTGCATCAGGCGGGTAAACCAACCGCCCAGCCAACCTGCCTGCCAGCTGCGCTGCACCGGCTGTGCAGCGGCATTGGCTTTGCCAAAAGCTTGCTGCAGGCGGGGCAGGTAGTAGCGGCTATAGCTGTTCAGGTGTTGCAGGCACTCGTTGGCACTCCAGCCGCCGGTAGCAGGCGGCTGTGCCAAAGTGCTGTGTGGCAGGCGCAACCACTGGTGTTGGGCCTGTGCCAGTTGCTGCTGTACGGTAGCTGCCAGTGTTTGCAGCATGGCTTGTTGTGTGGGCATGTGTTGGCTTGTAGTTTTTATCTGATAAAAATGGAATGACCATACAAACCTCGGCCCTGCCAGCGGCCCAATTCTTGGTCTGCACCAAGGTTTTTTGCGATTTCTTTTTGCTACAATCGGATAGTGCCCAGCAGCTTACTGAAAGTACTGGCATCCAGCCCCAGGTAATTGGCCAGATACTTGTGCGGAATCAGCTGCATCACATGCGGACTGCGCTGCAGCAAGGTCCTGAACTTTTCTTCGGCCGTAAAGCATTGCAGTTCGGCCATGCGCTCCATCAGCCCGCTCATAGAGCGTACGATGGCCAGCTGCGCCAGTTGGTCTACCGCCGGGCTTTGGCGCAGTAGCTGCTGCCACTGCAGGTAGTGGGTGCGCAGCAGCACGCT
>JALOMC010000159.1 GCA_025455665.1 Chitinophagaceae bacterium
CTCCTGCTGTTGTTCCAGCACTATCAGCGGCTTGGCAAACTGCGGATCGCGGCGGGCAATTTCTTTTTCCAGCAGGGCTACCTGTGCATGCTGGCAGCCGAGGCTCAGGATGGTGGCGCCCGCCACATTGGGGTGGGTAATGTAGCCCGCCAGCAGGCCACACAGCGCTTCGGCATCGGCCCGGGTGCCGCCACAGCCCATGTCGTGCATTAAAAACTTTACCCCATCTACCTGCGGAAACACCCGCTGCGAGGCAGGCACACTGCCGGCAGGCTGCAGGGCCATGGCCAAGGCCTGCAGCAGGCTATCGGCTTTTTGCTGGTACAGCTGCGGCTGCCCGTAGCCCAGCAGATCGGTCAGGGCATATTGCAGGGTGGCCACGTTGCGGTTTTCGCAAAACACCATGGGAATGACCACCCAATAATTGGCGGTGCCCACTTTGCCATCGGGCCGGTGGTAGCCCATAAAAGTGCGGCCGGCAAAGCGGCTGGTATCGGGCGGCTGCCACTGTGTTTTGCGCTGGCCCAGCCCAAAGCTGCCGGCTGCATGCTGCAGGTTGGTAGTTGTTATGGCTTCGCCTTCGGCAATGGGGTGCAACGCCTTGCCCACCAGCACGCCATACATGTACACGGCATGGCCCACGGCCAGCGCTTGCAGCGCAAACTTGTGTTTGGCTTTTACCGGCGTGGCCAATACCAACCGGCGGCTGCCGTGCATCACTTCGGTACCGGCTGCCAGGTCGGTCAGCGCTACCAGTACATTATCGTCGGGGTGTATTTGTAGCCATTTGTTCATGCGTAGTTCATCCTTTATCAGCATTCAAAAATTTGTTCCATGAGCTGCCATTTTCGCCCCGGCGCTACGCCGGGCAGGCCTTGCTGGTACTGCCACATCAGTTCTTCCCAGCGTTGCACCTCGGGGTTGGCGGCATCGGCCGCGGCTTTGGCATCCAGGCTAAAGTCGTCGCGGGTATCCATGATCATAAACAGGCGGTACTGCCAGCGGTAGATCTGCAAATGCACTATACCACTCTCAGCAATGCTTTGCAGTACAGCCGGCCATACCTGGCGGTGGTGGGCCTCGTAGGCGGCCACCAGTGCATCATCGGGCTTCAGATCGAGGGCAAAACAATAGCGGCGCATGGGCGAAGGAAGATTTTAGTAGAAAAAGAAACATATCAGCCATGGGAGGCAGCCACGGCCACTTGCTGGTGCCGGTTTTGCCAGGCAAACCATGCCACGGGCACAAAGCACAGCAGCGGTACCAGGTAAGCCTGCTGTATGCTCCATGCATCGCTCACATAGCCCATCAGTACCGGTAGCAAGGCGCCGCCGGCAATGGCCATGATGATGAGTGATGAACCCAACTTGGTATGCCGGCCGAGGCCGCTGATGCCCAATGAGAAAATGGTGGGAAACATGATAGACTCAAAAAACACCACGCCAATGATGGCGTACAGCGATAGCATGCCGCCCGCCCCTACCGCCAGCGCCAGCAGTGCCATGCAGGCCACACTGTACAGCAGCAGCAGCCGGGCCGGTGCCAGGTACTGCATCAAAAAAGTGCCGGCAAAGCGGCCGAGCATAAAAGCCATCAGCGCCGCCGACAGGTAAAACGCCGCGGTCTTTTCATCGATACCGGCAGCCTGCCCGGCCAGCCTGATGAAAAAGCTGGTGACGCACACCTGCGCCCCTACAAACTGCGCCAGTACACCGCCCCACAGGTTGCGCTGCGCAAAAATGGAGCCAGCAGCCGGCGCCGATGAATCGGCCGTGGTGGCTTCTTGCGCCTCTTCTTCGATGGCGGGCAATTTGCTGCGCCACAGCACCACCGCCAACAGCAGTACCAACCCTGCTATTACCAAATAGGGCACCTGCACGGTAGCGGCTTCCGCCTGCAGCAAGGCCTCGGCCTCGGCCGGCGGCATGGCTGCCAGCTGTGCATCGCTGATGCTATTGCCCGAAAGGATAAACCAACCACCCAGCAGTGGTGCCAGCGTAGCCGCCAGCCCATTGAACGACTGGGAAAAATTGAGCCGCTGCGTGGCTGTACTGGCTGAGCCCAGCACTGTGATGTAGCACTGTGATGTAGGGATTGGCGGCCGTTTCGAGAAAAGTGAGCCCGCTGGCAATGATGAAAAGTGCCAGCAAAAACAGGCCAAACGTGCGGGCCGCCGCTGCCGGATAAAACAGCAAGGCACCTGCCGCAAACAACAATAATCCAATGAGGATGCCCGATTTGTAGCCCCACTTTTTCATGGCCAGCCCTGCTGGCAGTGCCATCACAAAATAGCCTACAAAAAAAGCGCTGTCGATGAAGGCCGACTGTAAATCACTGAGACGGCAGGCCTTTTTGAGGTGCGGAATGAGGATGGGATTGAGATTGTGCGCCAGCCCCCACATGAAAAAAAGGCTCGTGATGAGGATGAAGGCTGGCATCAGCTTTTTGGTAGTAAGCATATGGCAAAGCGCAAGAATGGGTGAAGCAATGAAAGTACAGTACCCTCTGACACGGCCCAGCGGCCGCTTGCACAGTGGCCCCTATTTTTTTTCCGCAATCGTTTGCCCTGAGAGATGAGATGGGAAGTCGGAAAGTCCGGAAGTCGGGAAGTCCGGAAGTCGGGAGACGGGAAGTCCGGAAGTCCGGAAGTCCGGAAGTCGGAAAGTCCAGAGACGGTAGTCGGTAGTCCGTCGGTAGACGCGAAGCTTGACTGTCATCGGTCATCCATCATCTGTCATCTCCCCCCGAACACCAAACACCGGACACCCGACAACTAACTCCGAACACCCATTTCCCTATCTTGCCCCGCATGTGGTACCTGCATCATACACCGTGGTGGCTGCGGGCGCTGTTTGCGGCGGGCTGCACCTGGCAGGCGCCGGCGCAGGGCGGGCAGGTATACCTCACGTTTGATGATGGTCCGCACCCCGAAGCCACGCCGCTGGTGCTGGAGGCCCTGGCGGCGGCTGGCATGCAGGGCACGTTTTTTTGCATTGGCAAAAATGTAGACCGCTACCCCGAGCTATACAATCGCATACTGGCCGAAGGGCATGCCGTAGGCAACCATACCATGCTGCATGCCAATGGCCGGCATACCAGCGTGGAGGATTATTTGCTGCAAATAGCGCAGGCCGGGCAGCGCATCGGCTCCAATTTGTTCAGGCCGCCCTACGGGCAAATAAGCCGCCGGCAAGTGGCAGCATTGCGCAGCCGCTGGCCGCAGGCCGACATTGTGATGTGGTCGGTGCTGAGCGGCGATTTTGACGAACGAAAAAGTGGCACTTATTGCTTTGCGCAAGTGGAGCGGCATTTGCAGCCCGGCGGCATCGTGGTGTTTCACGATAGTACCAAGGCACTGCCACGCCTGCGGGAGGCCCTGCCCATGACGCTGCAGTACTTGCAGTCAAAGGGCTGGCAATCGGTAGCCATGCCCTCGGTATCGGTGCCACTTGTTTGATCAGGTGGATGGGCGTTCTTCCTCCTCTTCCGGCAGGGCGGTTGCTAATACCGAGGCGGGCAGGCGTTTGCTGGTTTTGGCATTCAGCAGTCGTAGTTGCTCGGCTTGTGCCAGTGCATTGCCGCGGCCTTCGCTCAGCTGCCTGCGGGCCTGCTGGTAGGCGTCGTGGGCATCGTCCAGTTTTTTGCCAATGGTTTCAAAGTTGTCTGTAAAGCCCACCAGCTTATCGTACAGTTTGCCGGCCCGTTCGGCTATTTGCTGCGCATTTTTATTCACGGCATCTTGCTTCCAGCCTGTTTGTATCAGCTTCATGGCTGTAAGCAACAAAGTAGGGCTTACAAGCAACACATGACGGTCGTAGGCATACTGCCACAATTGTACATCGGCCTGCATGGCGGTAATGAAAGCGCCCTCTACCGGTACAAAAGCACCTGATCGAGGGCGCCGCTGATGTGCTGGTACTGTTTGGCACTCAGTCCATCAATATGCTGGCGCAGGCTGCGCAGCAGCAGTTGCTTGTAGTGTTGCTGTTCGGCCGGGGTGGCGGCATCGGTATACTGCTGGTAGTGCAGCAGGCTCACTTTGCTGTCTATCACCACGTAGCGGTCATCGGGGTAGCGCACCACAAAGTCGGGGCGAATGACTTGTCCCTGGTGGTTGGTACTGTTGTATTGCGCAAAGTAGTGCAGGTCTTTTTGCAGCCCCACATGTTGCAAAATGGTTTCAAGAATGGTCTCGCCCCAGTTGCCCTGCTGCTTTACCTGGCTGCTAAGCGCCCTGGTGAGGTTGTGTGCCTGCTGGCTCAGTTGTTGGTTCAGTTCGGCCATTAGTCGCACCTGCTCTTTCAGCTCTGTCCGCTCGGTGCTGGCGGCCGAAAATTTTTGCGACAACTCGCTGCGAAACTCCTCCAGTTTGTGCCGGACAGGCTGTAGCAGGTCGTTTAGTTTGGTTTCTTGTTGCTGGTTGAATTGCTGCGATTTTTTCGACAGCACTTCATCAGCCAGTAGCTGAAATTCTTGTCGAAGCAGCTGGCCGTATTGCTGCATGCTTTGCTGCTGCTCTTGCAGGCGTTGCTGCTGCGCTTCGGCCTGTGCCTGTTGGCGGGCCAGTTCATTGTGCAAGGCCGTGGTTTGCTGGTATTGCATCTCAAAGCGCTGCCGGTAGTGGGTAGCCTGCTGGCGGGCATCGGCCAACTGTGTTTGGCAGGCTTGTAGCTGCGCCTCGGCGCCGGCCAGCGTGGTTTGTGCCAGCTGCCACCTGGCCGCAGGTACCCGCTGCCGGGTAGTCAGCAGCCAGGTAAATGTGCCGCCCATCAGGGCTGCTGCTATCAGGGCCAGCGATAGGAGAAAATAACTCAGTGAAATCATAATAGTGGGTTGAGCTGCTGGTAGCAAAACGAAAATGCCGATCACTAATTGTGGAACTGGTCCGCCCAAAAGCCGCCGCCAAACCCGGCCACATGTATTACATTCACGCCGCTAAAAAAAATGCCGGGCCTTATGCCGATGTTACGATTTGCTTTGCTACTGCTGGGCAGTGCCCTACTGATTTTTGCGCAGGCGCAGCCTTCCACTTTGTTTGTAGGCACCTACACTGCCGATGGGAGTCACGGTATTTATGTGCTACAATTCAATACCGCTACCGGCGGCCTCACCTTGGTCGATTCCATCGCCAGTAGCAATCCTTCCTATCTTGCTTTTCATGCCGGTAGCCAGCGGCTGTATGCCGTCAACGAAAATGCTGGTGCGCAGCCCGGTATGCTCAGTACCTTTTTGCGCAACGGCACTACGGGCCGCTGGGAGCGGATGAGCGAAGTAGCTACCGGTGGCGATCATCCCTGCTACGTAAGCCTGAACAAAGGTGCCAACCATGTGCTGGCCGCTAACTACAGCGGAGGGTCGCTGGCGGCCTTCCCGCTCGATCTGATGGGCATGCCCGGCACGCCGCTGCTAATGCAGCATAGCGGCCGCTCCATAAACGAAGCCCGCCAGACGGCGCCCCATGTACACACGGCTATTTTTTCACCCGATGAGCAATATGTGCTCACCGCCGATCTTGGCACCGATGAAGTAGTGGTGTATCCCTACAAGGCCACCAGTGCACAAGGCATTGATACGGCCCACCGCATTCGCAACAAACTGACGCCCGGTAGCGGACCGCGCCACCTTGTATTTCACCCGCGGCTGCCAGTGCTGTATGTAATGGAAGAGCTGAGCGGCAAAGTATCGGCGCATCGTTTTTATAAGGGCAAACTCAGTCCGCTGCAAAGCATACTGGCCGATCGCATCAGTGTGCAGCCTGGCAGTGCCGATATTCACATCAGCCCCGATGGCAGGTTTTTGTATTGCAGCAATCGGGCCGATGCCAACAATATTGCTGTATTTGATGTGCAGCCTGGCAGCGGCAAACTCAGCTACAGCAACCAGCAAAGCAGTGGGGGCTTGCGGCCACGCAATTTTTGTATCGATCCATCGGGGCGTTACCTGCTCGTAGCCAATCAAAGCAGCCATCGCATTGTGGTGTTTCGCATCAACACAGCTACGGGCTTGCCCGAGCCGCTGGGGCAGGAGCTGGCGCTGCCAAGTCCGGTATGCTTGCTGTTTGCACAGGTAAAGTAGTAGCCCTGTTTTTGGTGCGTACGTGCCGCCATGCTTACATTTGATCAGCTTGCAATATGAATTACTCCATCAATATTCAGCATTCTTACATGGCGTTTTTGCGCAGCGCCTGCGCCAACGTGCCATGATGGAGGTGCAGGTGCCCGCCATGCTGCTGGTATAGCCTGCTTGTTGGCTGCTAGCGTGCAGCGGGCTACCCGTTGTTTCCAACTTTCTTTTTTTAAAAAAATGACGACCGCGACAGGTGCAAGCCGTCGCCTCTTTGATATAGCGTATGAAAAAAATTGCTGTTGTTGGCTTGGGAAAAGTAGGTTCCCTGGTAGCCACGCTGTTGCACGAAACGTTTGAAGTCACCGGTGTTGATCAGCGAAAGCCGGCCGATGAATTTGCATTTGCCATCGAAACCGGTAGTGTGTCCGATCGCAGCTTTTTGCACTCGGTACTACAGCGCCACGATGCCGTGGTATCCTGCCTGCCCTATTCGCTCAACCTGCCCGTGGCCGAGGTGGCTTTTGAGTGTGGTATTCATTACTTCGATCTGACAGAAGACGTACCCACTACCAGCGCCATTCGCCAAATGGCCCAAACCAGCAAGGGCGTGATGATACCGCAGTGTGGCCTGGCACCTGGCTTCATTGGCATTGTGGGGGCCAATTTATACAACCGCTTTACCCGCCTGCGTGATGTGGAGCTACGCGTAGGGGCCCTGCCCAAATACCCCAATGGGCAAATGGCCTATTCGTTCACCTGGTCGCCGGCCGGCGTCATCAACGAATACATCAACGATGCCGAAGTGATTCACAACGGTGTACGCAAAATGGTGAGCTCGCTGGATGGGCTGGAAGCCATCACCATTGAGGGCCGCGAGTTTGAAGCCTTTACCACCAGTGGTGGCCTGGGCACCATGTGCGAAACCCTGGCGGGCAAAGTAGATACGCTCAATTACAAAACGATTCGCTACCCGGGCCACTGCCGCCTGATGCGCTTTTTCTTGTACGAGCTGCTGATGAAAGACGACCGCCAACTGACCGAGCAAATACTAACGAATGCCAAACCCCCGGTACGGGAAGATGTGGTGTATGTATATGCTGTGGTAGAAGGCTGGCAGGGTGAAGCGCTGGCCCGCGAAGAGTTTTACAACGCCTATCATCCCATCAGCATACAAGGCCGCGAGTGGCGGGCCATCAGCTGGACCACCGCAGCCAGCGTAGCCGCCGTGGTAGAAATGGTAGCAGCCGGTAAGCTGCCCACCCATGGGTTTGTGAAGCAGGAAGACATTCCGCTCGACGACTTTTTGCAAACCCGCCACGGCAGCCTGTATGCCCGCTACCATCCGTAGCGGTGGGGCCATCTCATTTTTTTATTCAGTAATACACGCCACTTCAGGGGGCGTGTATTTTTTTTGAGACTATTATGCGTCGCACGAAGCATGTCGGCTCATCGGGGTTACCGGTGACTCAATTGATGACTAGGGACCCCATCGCATTTTGTAGTCAACAGCTATGGCAACAATCGCATGCATTGAATAACACACGATGCAGTGGCGACTATAGGCAGCCGGTGCCCACATAAATGTTTTCGGACCATATGCGTGTGAAGGCAGGTAGCGGGTGGATGGTAGCGGGTTGTGAAAACTACTGCCAGCAGATCTGTTCGAACAAACAGAAGTATTCCGTGATTTTGAAAAAAATGCTTCCAGCTGCTAAAAGAAGAGATAAAACACAAAGACAGCGAGGGCACACAGGATGTGTACAAGGCTCATCATTAACACGGTGGCCAACGCATGGGTACTTTTGTACATGGATGCATGAGGCGGCAGTATCGCCAAAAATCTGGGATTCGTTTCAAGCCATCTGCTGAGGTCGAGTAAGCCTTCAATATAGCCGAAAATGAATGTGATCGAAAGTAGAAAGCCTATTCTATCCATTGAGCGTGTGATGGCCAGGCTGATAAATATGAACAACCAAACCCGGAATAACGTGCGAAAAAACACTTTGATAAAGTCGATAAGCGATGCACTACAAAGAAATCGGATGACCAGAAACACCACTATGGTGGCAGTAAAGATGAGGTGAATATCGGTGAGTACCTCTTTGAGATAGCGATTACGATAAAACAGGATGGTCCAGCAAAGAATGGCGAAGAGGTAGCCGGCAATGGTGCTGATCAATAGTCGCTTGTTCAAAATAAAAAGACGATTAAGTACAGACAGGGTAGGCTTTACCAGCCAACATTGTGTGCCAACGGAAGTTAGGGATAAATACTGAATGCGGGGGGCAACAACTGCTGCTTGTCTGATGGCTGTTAGTATGGCCACACCGAGGCAAACGCATGATGCAAATGAGTGGCAGCAGGTATTGAAAGCGAAATTCTCGAATCATTTTCCAGGGACGTATGGCCTGGATTGGTATAAAACGGGATGATCAGGGGGTGAGTGCCTCCAATTTCAGGATGAGGTGAAAATGAAGGGTGGCTGATTTAGCTTGGTTTAGTTCTTGAATGAAACTGTCAAGAACCTGCAAGCCTGAATGTTGAATGAGAACTGATACTTGTAGCTTATCCGATGTTGTAAAAGTCAACAAATTGGTTTTGGTAAACGGCGGGGCATATGATGAGTGCCGGTCTTAACAATGGATCATCAATCCGCTCTTTAGGTCGCTCTGTTTTGCCTGCCCGATATTGCAGCTCTAAAAACAAATAATGATAATCAGAAAGCGGAATTGCTTTATTTGAAACTTTTGCAACCGGCATCAGCGATACATGTCGGGCGATGTATTGGCATACCGGGTTGATCGGTAAAGATTATTTTATTACCCATTTTCTACCAGTTATTTCAAACTGTAAATTCTTTTTTCTTTTATACAGTACTGTCCCAACAACAGCCAGAAGCACTGTCAGAAGCCGGAAAACATTTGCATACATTCCTCCAAGCGAATTGCTGTCAACGTCAAAAATCAGCCAGAATAAATTCATGAATGTGTGTAAGAAAATAGCTGTCCATAGATTAAAGCCCCATTCGCAATAAAGCCAGCCAAATAGCAAGGAACCGATAAAAGTAATCGCAAAAATTCCGATTAGTTGCCCGCTATCCGAGCTTTGATATAAATGGGCGAATGCAAACAACAAAGAACCAAAAAGTGCAGAGGGCAGAAAGCCCAATTTCGTCAGTCGATATAAAAGGCCGAATAGAAATGCTCGGTAAACTATTTCCTCAAAAAAAGCTGATGAAATAGTTGTGATTATTATCGTATTGAGTGAAACATTCGTATTGAGGCTGAATTTGAAATAAAAGCCGATTAGCATTGGTAACGTACAGACCATTCCGAAAACAAGTCCTTGCAGTAAATTTTGAGACAGCCCTAAAGCGTCAAATATGTTTTCATCTTTTTTGCGTAGCAGCGCAACTGTAATTAGTAGCGGAATAAGTGTAATTGAATATGCCAGCATGTGTCCGACTGCTGTTGCTTTTGTAAATGCACCTATTTCCTTTTGTAAAAGAGAAAAAAAAGAAGCGTCTGAGAAATAGTATACAGCAAAACCAGTGGTAAAAATTAAACTGAATGTCAGTTTATTCATTTGCTTTTGATTTTCTCATCATACGCTTGATGAATGGAAGTGTTACACTACCGGGTAGAAGTTGGCCGCTGGCATGTGTTGGGTGTGCGGGGGGAGATGGCAGAAAGGAGTTGTCCGGTGTCCGGTGTTCGGTGTTCGGGGAGAGATG
>JALOMC010000160.1 GCA_025455665.1 Chitinophagaceae bacterium
TAGTATTTTACGCCAGTATCATCGTCTTGTCGAAGTACACAGCCTTCTTCTACGGCATCAACTGATGAGCACACAACCTTTCACTGGAGTGAGCTTTCCCTTTTTTTCCGGGCCAGCCCCAGTTTGCAAATGCTGTATCTGCCTGCCCTTTCTGCATACTGGTTCCGCCACAAGCATTTGATCCCAATCACAAATCCTCATTCATCATTCATCATTCCTCATTCATTATTCATCATTCCTCATTCATTATTCCTCATTCCTCATTCCCCATGCTTACCCTTATCCGCCATACCACCCCTGCTATCGATAAGGGCATTTGCTACGGCCAACTGGATGTACCGCTGGATGCAGCTGCCAGCGAAGCGCAATGGCGGGCCTTGCAACAGCAGCTGGAGACCACCGTAAAATGGCAGGGCGTGTATAGCAGTCCGCTCAGCCGCTGCCTGTGGCTGGCGCAAAAGCTGGCCGCACAGCTGGCGCTGCCCCTGTATACCGATGACCGACTGATGGAACTGCACTTTGGTAAGTGGGAAGGCCTGGCCTGGAACGAGCTGCCACCCGATGAGCTGAATCCTTGGATGGAACAGTTTGTGACCGCAGCGCCGCCCGGCGGCGAAAGCTTTGAACAACTGCACCAGCGGGTGGGCCAATGGTGGCAGCAAGCCAAACAGCCGGCGCTGGTGGTGACACATGCCGGGGTCATCCGCAGCCTGTGCTGCCATGTGCACGGCACACCGCTGTCCGATGCATTTGCGGCCTACCAGCCCGCTTACGGCAGTATGATCGCCCTGCCCGCCGGGCATGGGTAAGCCGCGTTTTTTGCTGTAGGTTTGGCGCTGCATGACACGTCGCTTACCACTGAGCACACTGGCCGCCCTGGTGCAAGAAAGCATCGAACAGGTGTTTGGCGATGAAACATTTTGGGTAATAGCCGAAATAACCGACGTAAAGCGCTACGAACAGAAGCGCTGGTGCTTTCTGAAATTCTTAGAAAAGCAGCGGGAGCAGGTGTTGACAGAAATGCAGGGCGTGTTTTGGGCGCAAGCTTACCAGCAGATCCAACAGTTTGAACGCCGCACAGGCCAGCGCTTCCAAAATGGTCTGGAAATAAGCTGCCGTGTGGCGGTGCGCTTTCATCCCCGCTACGGGCTAAAGCTGGAAGTGCTGGAAATAGACAGCAGCTACACGCTGGGCCAACTGGAGATGCAGCGCCAGCAAACCCTTGACCAACTGCTGCGCCAGTACCCCAGCCAGATAAGCCTGGAAGATGGCGAGTACCACACGCCGAATAAACGGCTGCAATGGCCGCCGGTACTGCAGCGCATAGCCCTGGTAGCGGCGCCCGGCAGCGATGGTGAGCGGGATTTTTTGCAAGAACTGGCGCAGAACCAATACGGCTATGCTTTTCACATTACCCGCTTTAGCACCAGCGTACAGGGCCAGTATGCGGTAGATGAAATATGCGAACGCCTGGATGAAATACGCAACATGGCGCCAGCTTTTGATGTGGTGGCACTGGTGCGTGGCGGCGGCAGCCAAACCGATTTTGCACCGTTTGATCACTTCGAAGTGGCCCGCCGCATAGCGCTTTTCCCTATCCCGGTTTTTACCGGCATTGGCCACGACCGCAACACCAGCATAGCCGACCTGATGGGCTGGCAATACAAGACACCCACCAAAGTAGCCGCCGCCATAGCCGATACTGCTTTGCGATTTGAAAGCAACCTGCTGCAACTACAACAGCAACTAAGCGGGCAGGTGCAGCAGCGCCTGCTGAAACACCGGCAGCAACTGCAGCGCTGGCAGCACCAGCTGGGTAGTGCCGTACCTGGCCGGGTGCAGCACCAACGCCAGCAACTGGTTTTTGCGCAGCTACAAGTGCAGCAACACAGCCGCCGGCGCCTGGCCCACTGGCAGCAGCAGCTACGGCAGCAGCAAGCGCAGGTGCAGCACCACAGCCGGCAGCGCCTGCTGCATACCAACCAACAGCTGCAGCAGCTGCAGCGCCTGCTAAAAGAGCTGAGCCCCGACCGTATTTTGCAACGCGGCTTTGCGGTGCTGGTGCAAAACGGCCGCATTGTAGCCGATATTGAAACGCTGCAGCCGCAACTGCCGCTGCAAGCCCGCTTGAAAAATCATTTGATTGAAACACACATACAAACAGTGCGCCCTTATGAATCAGGAGATGACATTTGACGAGGCGTGGCAAACCCTGCAGCAGCTGGTAGCCGAAGTAGAAGACGAAAGCCTGCCACTGGACCAATTGGCCGAAAAAGTGAAAGCAGCCAGGCAGCTGGTGAAATTTTGCGAAGCCAAACTGCGCAGCATAGAGCAAGACCTGCAGCAATCCGATGATGAAGACGAAGCGTGAAAGTATCCTTATTCGCCCGGCTGATACGGCCGGCGACCTGGCAGCAGCACGACAGCTTTTTTTAGCCTACCACCAGTTTTTGGGCGAGGACCTCTGTTTTCAAAGTTTTGATGCCGAACTGGCCGGCCTGCCGGGCAAGTATGCTGCACCCGAGGGCTGCCTGCTGCTGGCCTGGCAAGGCACACAAGCAGTAGGCTGTGTAGCCATGCGGCCACTACAGCCCGGCATTGCCGAAATGAAGCGACTGTACGTGCTGCCGGGGGCACAAGGCAATGGGCTGGGCCGGCAGCTGGCCATGGCCGTTATAGCAGCGGCGCGGCGGGCCGGCTACCAATACATGGTGCTGGATACGCTGGAACGGCTGACACCTGCCCTTCGCCTGTATCAATCGCTGGGCTTTACCAGCGCCCCCGCTTACTACTCCAATCCGCTGCCGGGTGTGGTATACCTGCAGCTGGCACTGTAGCCCTGCACTTGGCAGGCCCGCTGCCAAAATGCGTAGATATACGCAGGGCCCGCCCAACGCAGGCCGGTAGCTTTGTAGCAGCAATGAGACAATAGCTGAACGTTTCGACTCCCTGAACCCCTGAAACAAACCAGCCACACACACGCCGCTTACTTTTTCTGCCAGTAAGCCCCCTCACTCTGTTGGACCCCCTACTAGCTCGTTTAAGCTCATTGTTTTGGTGGTGGCATTTCTGCCATGGATGGAACCTATTCACCCACCACACCAACAACAGCTTACCCATGCAAAGGCCGCTTCTCGCAAGCGGCCTTTTTATGCTGCTTCGTTTTCCCTACCCGGCATGCTTCGTTCCGGCTATCGCAAATGGCATATTGCGCCCCCCTTTACCTTTGGCGCCCTTACGAAAAAGACATTGCATTCATCTACGCTTCATATAGCCCTGGTGGGCAACCCCAACAGCGGCAAAACCTCGCTGTTCAATTCGCTGACCGGCCTCAACCAGAAAGTGGGCAATTTTCCTGGGGTCACTGTTGATAAGAAAACCGGCAACAGCCGCATCAGCGCCGAGCTGAACGCCACTTTTATAGACCTGCCCGGTACCTATAGCCTTTACCCCAAGCGGGGCGATGAGTGGGTAAGCTACCGGGTGCTGCTGCAGCAGGATGAAGAGGTAAAACCCGACATGGTAGTGCTGGTGGCCGACGCCAGCAACCTCAAGCGAAACCTACTGTTCGCTTCTCAAATTCTCGACCTGAAAATGCCGGTCGTGATTGCCCTGACCATGATGGACCTGGCACGGCAAAAAGGCACCCAAATAGACATCAAAGGGCTGGAACTGGAACTGGGCGTGCCGGTGGTACCTGTAAATCCTCGCAAGGAAAAAGGCATCAGCCAGCTAAAGAAGGCCATTGAAACCATGGCGCAAAATGCCAGCCAATGGCAGCCCCGGCCTTTTTTGGATAGCAAAACCCTGGCCCCGGCCCCGGTGGAAGCCGTGAAGCAGCTGATACCCGGCCTCAGTGATTACTGCGCTATTCACTACCTCATTCACCACGAATCGTTTGCACTGCCTGCGCAGCTGCAAGACCAGATAGAGGCGGTAGAAAAAACCCACCAGTTTAACCCCACCAAAACGCAGGCCGAAGAAATAATGGCCCGCTACCTGCGCATCCGCCAGGTGATGCAAAAAACAGTGGTAGAAACCGACCCGCTGGCCCGCAAAATGCTGACCGACCGGCTGGATAATGTACTGCTGCACCGTACCTGGGGCTATCTTATTCTGACAGCGGTTTTATTCCTGCTGTTTCAAAGTATTTTCTGGTTGGCCCAGTACCCAATGGATGGCATTGAGTGGGCTTTTGGCCGCCTTAGCGGCTGGCTGGGCGATCACCTGCCAGCTGCCTGGTGGAGCGATTTGCTCATCAATGGCGCCGTAGCCGGCCTCGGCGGGATCTTTGTTTTCATCCCGCAAATCATGATTTTGTTTGGCCTCATTACCCTGCTGGAAGACAGCGGGTACATGGCCCGCATCAGCTTTTTGACCGATAAGCTGATGCGCAAAGTGGGCCTGAATGGCAAAAGTGTGATGCCCATGATCAGCGGATTTGCCTGCGCCGTGCCGGCCATTATGAGTGCCCGCAATATTGAAAACACCAAAGAGCGACTGCTCACCATCCTCATTACGCCACTGATGAGCTGCAGTGCCCGGCTACCGGTGTTTACCATCCTCATTGCCCTCATTATACCCAACAAGTACTATCTGGGTTTTTTGAGCCTGCAGGGCCTGGTCATGATGGGCCTGTACCTGCTGGGTACCGTGATGGCGCTGGCCGTGGCATGGGTGGCCCGCTTTTTCATTCACATCAAAGAAAAAAGCTACTTCATACTGGAACTACCTGTGTACCGGGCGCCCCGCTGGAAAAACGTGGTGCAGACCATGATTGAGAAGGCCCGCATTTTTGTGTTTGATGCCGGCAAAGTCATCATGATCATCAGCCTGGTGCTGTGGGTACTGAGCAGCTATGGCCCGCCGGCACGCATGCAGGCGCTGCAGCAGCGGTACGAGCAGCTGCGCCAGCAACCCGGCGCCGATACCGATGCCCTGGATAAGCAATACCAGGCCGACCACCTGGCCAATAGTTATGCCGGCGTCATTGGTCAGGCTATTGAGCCCGCCATCCGCCCGCTGGGCTACGATTGGAAAATTGGCATTGCACTGGTCACCTCGTTTGCGGCCCGCGAAGTATTTGTAGGCACCATGGCCACGCTGTACAGCGTAGGTGCCGATGCCGACGAAAACGACCAGACCCTGCGCAGCAAAATGCAGGCCGCTACCCGCCCCGATGGAACGCCCGTTTACACCGTAGCTACCGGCTTTTCGCTCATGATTTTTTACCTGCTGGCCATGCAATGCATGAGTACACTGGCCATTGTAAAACGAGAAACCAAGAGCTGGAAATGGCCGGCCATTCAGCTGCTGGTGATGACTGCTCTGGCTTATGGCATGAGCTGGTTGTTTTACCAGCTGCTGAGCTGAGTAGCCAGCACGGATGGCAGCCATACCTGTTGTTAAAAAAAACGATGCCCCGTTGAACGCCTTTCGCAATTATTCCAAAGCCGTATTATTTTCGATGCAGCGTGGCAGCCCTGGCGCTGCGGCTTTTTTAAAAACACAGGCATTCATGAAAAACTGGTTTCAACAATACCGCCCGCTGCTTTGGGCATTGTTTTGCTCGTTTGCGCTTTGTGCTTTTGCCGTCGGCGTTTACCGGGCCAGCCAGCCTGGCACCGACCGATTCGATTTGTTTTCCCGCATTGTTGGTTTGATCCTCACCATTTACTACACCGCTGATGCCTGGTGGCGCTATCGCCAGTACAAAACGGCTGCAAAAACGCAGCAACCACCACTGCAAGCATAAACTTGCTACTTGCCCGGCCATGCTCTCATTACTCAAGCGCTATCCATTGCTGTACGTGGCCCTGATGTGGCTACTGGCAGCCTCGTGCCTGTACGATGTAGTCACCCGCTGGCACACGGCGGCTTCGTTTCCGCTTTTCTTGCGTGCCAGCACTTCCTTGGTGCTTTGGGGGCTGGGCTGCCTCGAATTGTACAGTTGGTGGCGCCAGCGCCCTACAAAAAAAAGCAGCTAACATCAGCCACCTGGCCCTGGGCCCTGGGCAGTGCCGCCGGCCATGCGGGCCTGGCTAACATTTACAGCCATTTGCAAATAAACTTCTGGCATAAAATAGGGTGCGCTTCGAGTGGTTCGTGTGCCACGAAGCAAGGCGGAGGGTTGGGTTTCCACCCAGGTTGAGTGCTGTTGCTGGAATACTTTGGTGGCACCAACCCCGAAGGGGTTGACCAGCAATACCGACAACAACAAGAACAGACCGCCCCAACCCCGAAGGGGTTGAATGAACTTATCACACTTCGCTGTTATTAGTCGCCTGATCAAGATCTACCAAATTCCCGGCAGCATCTGGGAGCATTTGTTTATTTGCCTTGATGTGAAAGAATCGACCACGACTCATTAAAGGCAAGAAAAATCCAGGCAAGCACAAATCCCTCCTGCTCACGACTGAATCGAGGCAGCTGTGTTGCCGGGGCCTGCGCCTCCCTCTCCTTAGCCGATCATACTTTTTGCATGGCTGGTGGTATCCACCGGTGCATGAACACTGATAAACTGCCAATCCGGCTGCAGCACTCTACCCTACCGCAGACAAGGTTGGCGGACTTTGATGCAGC
>JALOMC010000161.1 GCA_025455665.1 Chitinophagaceae bacterium
TGTTTGGCTTCCAGCTTTTTCAGCATATCCGTTACCGAGGCGGGCTTGGTACGCAACCGGTCTGCCAGCTCATTGGTGGTCACATTGTCATCTTGCTGCTGCAGGTGGTAGATGCTTTTGATGTAATTTTCCTCGGCAACCGAATACATTTGCTCGAAATTTTTAGCCAAAGCTAAAAAACTGTTTCGATTGCCCGAAAAAATAACCAAGCGAATGCAACGATACCTCTGGCTGTGCCTGCTGGCCACCCTGATAATAGCCTGTGGCGACAAAGCCAAAAAAAGCATGACCGGCGATGAAGTGGTGACAATGGAAGACATGATCGCCTTTTTTGACGAGCTGCCCCTGCCCTACAGCGTGGGCGATACGCTGCTTGCTGCCAAAGTGAACGATAGCAATCGTATAGAATACAAAGTGTTCAGCCAGCTGTTTGGCGATACGCTGCTGCAGCCCGAGTACAAAAAAGAAAAGCCCAAGCTGTATGCCGTGGGCAAATTTAGAAACAAGGAAGCAGAAACCTACCTGCTGCTGCGCACCCGCGGCTCGCAAAACAACCTGTATGCCGTGGCAGTAGATGAAAAAATGGTGCCGCGGGCCAGCCTGCTGCTGCTATCAAACAAAGGCAAGGCCGCCGAAACCAACACCGTGGTGGTAGACAAGCGCTACACCCTGACCACAGTAGATGAATACAAAGCAGCCAATGGCGAAAAAGCCACCTACTCTACCGTGTACGCCTACAACACGGCCGGTTTGTTCATGGTGATTATGAACGACGGCATGAAAAAAGGTGAAGTGACGGAACTGGTGAACCCCATCGATACGTTTCCGCAGCAGCGGCCCTTCAGCGGCGATTATGCCATCAGCAAAAAGCATTTCATCAGCATCCGCGATGCTGATACCGACAAGAAGTTCATGTTCTTTTTGTACATGAACAAAGGCGACAACTGTACGGCTGAACTGAAAGGCGAAGCCCGCTGGATCAGCAAAGACGAGGCTTTGTATGAAGCCAGCACCGATGGCTGCAAAGTGTCGTTTAAGTTTAGCGGCCGCACAGTAAAGGTGACCGAACAAGAAGGCTGCACTACCCGCCGGCCCATGGAGTGTAGCTTCAATGCCAGTTTTACCAAAAAGGCCAGCCCCAAACCGAAAAAGAAAAAATGAGCCAGCAGCGGATCAACATCAGTAGCGGTGCCCCCTGGGAGGCGCAGGTAGGTTATTGCCGGGCCGTGCGGGTGGGCAATATTATTGAGGTGGCGGGTACTACGGCCACGGTAGATGGCGTGGTAGTAGCACCTGGCGATGTATACGGCCAATGCGTGGCTATTTTTCAGAAGGTAGAAACAGCACTGCAGCAAGCCGGTGCCGGCATGAAAGATGTGGTGCGCACCCGCACCTTCATTACCGATATTTCGAAGTGGCAAGACTATGCACGGGCACATGCCGAATGGTTTGGCCACATCAGGCCGGCTGCCAGCCTGATAGAGATAAAGGGACTGATAGACCCTGCCATGCTGGTAGAGATAGAAGTGACCGCAATTGTTGCCGGTGAATAAGTTCTGCGGCGTTGAACCATCTGTGTGTATCTTTTACACACTGGTTCATTGGTTTCCCCTAATTTGCGCATCCTAAACAAACCAGCAGAGGGGTCTGTACGCAGCAGCATGCTGCCATCGGCCTGTCAGCCGCCAGATAACTCATTTTTTCTTCAACGACTGCCAACACACTGCCGCCCCCGAGCTGATGAAAACATTTTTCTAGTATGGAAAACGCAGGCTTCAGAAACTATAGTGTTCCTTATCAGGTAAACGATCAATACAAAACAAAAGTGGCCTACTTCAGCATGGAGTTTGCCGTGCACCAGCCACTTAAGATTTACAGCGGTGGCCTTGGCTTTTTGTCGGGCTCGCACTTGCGCAGCGCTTACGAGCTGCGCCAAAACATGATCGGCATCGGCATTTTGTGGAAGTACGGCTACTACGACCAGGCCCGCAACCAGGACCAGACCCTGCAGGTGCAGTGGAATGAGAAGATTTACAATTTTCTGGAAGATACCGGCATCAAGTTTCAAATTCCGATTCATGATCATCCGGTGTGGGTAAAGGCCTACTACCTGAACCCCAATACTTTCCAATCGGCACCGTTGTTTTTGCTGAGCACAGATTTGCCCGAAAACGACTATGTGAGCCAAACCATCAGCCATCGCCTGTACGACGCCAATGTGGCTACCAAGCTGGCTCAGTTTATTCTGCTGGGTGTAGGCGGTGCCAAGCTGATTGATGAGCTGAACTTCAATCCCGACGTATACCATTTGAATGAGGCACATGCGGTAAGCAGTGTGTTTTACCTGTACAAAAAATACGGGAGCGTAGAAGAAATCAAGAAGCGCCTGGTATTTACCACGCATACCCCCGAAGAAGCCGGCAATGAGAAGCACGATATTTATTTGTGCGAAAAGATGACCTACTTCTACGGCATGCCGTTGGAAAAAGTGCGTCAGTTGACGGGTATTCAAGACGATCAGTTTAACCACTCGCTGGTAGCACTGCGCTTTGCCCGCCTGGCCAATGGTGTGAGCCAGCTACATGGCGAGGTAAGCCGCAAAATGTGGAGCCACTACCAGAGTATTGCCCCCATTAAGGCCATTACCAATGCGCAAAATTGGCGGTACTGGGCGGATAAGCAGTTGTATCGCTTCATGGAAGAGGGCAATGATTTTGCCTTTGATGATCGTAAACGCCACCTGAAAAAGAGAGCCTTTGATATAGTGGCCGATCAAACCGGCAAACTGCTTGATCCGGATGTTTTTACCATTGTGTGGGCACGCCGCTTTGCCGGCTATAAGCGGGCCGAACTGATTACCCGCGACCTGGCCCGTTTTGAAAAGCTCATCAGCAGCAAGAAGCACCCCGTGCAGGTAATTTGGGCAGGCAAGCCTTACCCGGTTGATTACCCGGCCATCAGCGACTTTAACCACCTGGTACACCTGAGCAAGGCCTATAAAAATGTAGCGGTGTGCATAGGATACGAGCTGGCCCTGAGCAAGCGCCTGAAGCAAGCGGCCGACGTGTGGCTGAACAACCCACGGGTACCCCGCGAAGCCAGCGGCACCAGCGGTATGACAGCCGCCATGAACGGTGCAGTAAACGTGAGTACGAACGATGGGTGGATTTGCGAATTTGTAAACCATGGCAACAACGGATTTATTGTACCGCCCATTGACTACAGCAAGGTAAACGTGCACGAGCAGGACGCCTACGATTTGGAGCAGCTGTATCAGATTCTGGAAAACCAGGTACTGCCGCTGTACTACGACAACCGCGATACCTGGCGGCAGGTGACAAAGAACGGTATGCGAGACGTTCGTATCCAATTTGACAGCAATAGGATGGCCGATGAATACTATGTACAGATGTACAATGGCAAATAAAGCCGCAAAGCATTTCGGCTAAAAACACAACCAATCATAAACGCCCCGGCGCCAACTGGCACCGGGGTTGTTTTTTCCAGCATCTTTGCCACCATGCAAGCAAGTTTTTCGATGCCGGTGCAGCTGCGTTGGAGCGACTTCGACGCCAATTTTCACCTGCGGCACTCGGCGTATTACGATTTTGGCGCCATGGCCCGCATCCATTTTCTCAACGAGGCCGGCCTTACAGAAACGGTGTTTCGGCAGCACAGCTTCGGCCCCATTCTTTTCAAAGAAGAGTGCACGTTCAGAAAAGAGATCAAAATGGGCGATGAAATCAGTATTGGTTGCGAGCTGCTGCAATGCCGACCCAATGGCAGCCGCTTTGCCATCAGGCACAGCATCGTGCGGGCCGATGGTACGCTGTGCGCCGAACTGAATGTATGGGGCGATTGGATCGATTTTGGTACCCGCAAACTGCTGCATCCGCCGGAGTGGCTGGCTCAACTGATGGCCAAGCTACCAAAGCATCCCGATTTTCAATACCTGTAAGTATCGCAGCCTACTGCTGCCTTTCTCATGCATTACCTGAGTGCCGAAAACCTGACGAAAGCCTACGGCATCACGCCGTTGTTCAACAACATTAGTTTTCACATTAGTGAAGGCGATAAGATAGCCTTGATAGCCCGCAATGGCGTGGGCAAAAGCACCCTGCTGCGCATACTGGCCGGCAAAGAAACTGCTGATGAGGGCAAGCTGTGGATACACAAGGATGTAAAGGTGGTACTATTTGAACAGGAGCCCCTGTTTATAGAGCACCTCAGTATTGCTGATAATATTTTTCAGCACGACCACCCCGTGCTGAATGCCATCCGCGACTATGAAGCAGTAAACGAAAGTGGCGATACCGGCCGCATAGTAGCTGCCATCGAAAAGATGGATGAGCTGGGTGCCTGGGATTTTGATGCCAAGGTGAAGCAGATTTTGGGCAAGCTCAATATTCATCACCTGGACCAACGCATGGCCAGCCTGAGTGGCGGCCAGCGCAAGCGGGTAGCACTGGCCCGTACCCTGATAGATGCCGGCTTTGAAGCGCAGCACGTGCTGCTGATGATGGATGAACCAACCAACCACCTGGATGTAGAAATGATAGAATGGCTGGAGCACTACCTGGGCAGCGA
Organism: Chitinophagaceae bacterium; assembly: GCA_025455665.1. Taxonomy (GTDB): domain Bacteria; phylum Bacteroidota; class Bacteroidia; order Chitinophagales; family Chitinophagaceae; genus Phnomibacter. The sequence goes on from JALOMC010000161.1 coordinate 4,588, forward strand.
AAACGTAACCCTGCTGATGGTGACCCACGACCGCTATTTTTTGGATGCTGTGTGCGAAGAGATTTGGGAAATGGAGCGCAGCGATGTGTACACCTACAAAGGCGACTACGAAAACTACCTGGAGAAAAAAGCGGCCCGCATAGAAAACGAGCTGAGCAATATAGACAAAGCCCGCAACCAATACCGCCGCGAACTGGAGTGGATGCGCAAGCAGCCCAAAGCCCGCACCACCAAATCGAAAAGTCGTATTGATGCTTTTTACGGCATAGAAGACCGGGCCAAAACGAAAGTGCTGGATGAACAACTACAGCTGAATGTGAAAATGAACCGGCTGGGTGGCAAGGTGGCCGAGCTGAAAAAGGTGTATAAATCGTATGGCCAGCAAAGTATTCTGAAAGGCTTTGACTACACCTTCAGCAAAGGCGAACGCGTAGGTGTAGTGGGAAAAAACGGGGTGGGAAAAAGTACCTTCTTGAACATACTGCTGGGGCTGGAAGAAGCCGACAGCGGCAAAATAAACATCGGTGACACGGTAGTATTTGGCTACTATAACCAGGAAGGCCTGCAGTGGAAAGAAGACATGCGGGTGATAGAATATGTGAAGCAGTTTGCCGAAACCTTTCCGCTGGAGGCGGCGGCGCTCTGACGGCCAGTAAGTTTTTGGAGCTGTTTTTATTTCCTGCCGAAAAACAGTACACCTACCTGTCGGCACTGAGCGGTGGCGAAAAGCGGCGCTTACAATTGCTCACCATCCTGTTTCGCAATCCCAACTTTTTAATACTGGATGAACCGACCAACGACCTGGATTTGCCGACACTGGCGGTGCTCGAAAACTTTTTGGCGGAATACCAGGGCTGTGTGATGATTGTGAGCCACGACCGCTATTTTATGGACCGCCTGGTAGATCACCTGCTGGTGTTTGAAGGCGATGGCGTAGTACGCGACTACCCGGGCAACTACACACAGTACCGCATAGAGCAGGCCCGCGAAGAAAAAGTGAAAGAAACCGCAGCCAGCACCCCTGCGCCGCAGCCCGATAAGAAAGAGGAAGCTGACAAACAAAAGAAACGCAAGCTGAGCTACAAAGAGCAGCGGGAGCTGGAACAGCTGGATAAAGAGCTGCCGATACTGGAAACCGAGAAACAAAACCTGACGGAAAAAATGAGCAGTGAAGGCAACTACGAAGCGCTGCAAAAAATGGCAGATCGCATCAACGAAATAGAAAACCTGCTGGCTGAAAAAGAAATGCGCTGGCTGGAACTGAGTGAGCTGGCCGGCGAATAATGCCAGTGGCTACCAGCGATACACCAGCCCTACCCCATTGGCGGTTGGCTGTATGGTCCATTGCTTCTCATCATATTGCTCCATGGCCTTGCCCTGGCGCCTATGGCGCACATACTGCCACACATCGAATAC
>JALOMC010000162.1 GCA_025455665.1 Chitinophagaceae bacterium
ACCACCTACCCCGACACCGGGCTGGGAAAGCAACTGAAAACGGTAGCCAGCCTGATCAAAGGCGGCCTTGCTACCAGCGTGTACTACCTCAACCTCGGCAGCTTTGACACCCACATAGGTCAGGCTGGCCAACAAGGGCGGCTACTGGCCGAACTGAACGGTGCGGTAGCAGCGTTTGTAACAGATCTGAAAATCCAAAACCGCTTCAATGATGTGTTGATTGCTACATTCAGCGAGTTTGGGCGCCGCGTAGCGCAAAATGCCAGTGCAGGTACAGATCATGGCACAGCCAATCAAATGTTTTTTATTGGCGGAAAACTGCGGCAGCCGGGTATCATGAATACATTGCCCGACTTGACAAATCTCGATAACGGCGACCTGCGCTACAGCGTCGACTTCAGGCGGGTGTACACCAATCTGCTGAACAGTTGGCTACAAACTGATGCCGGCTCTGTACTAAAAGCAAGTTTTGAACCTATTCAGATAGTGTAGAAAAGTTGGACACAGCTCGTCCCACAGCGGGCATTATTTTCAGCAGAAATACGCAGCTTTTGTACCGGTTTACGATTGCAAATTTGCCAGCAGCAACGCCTAATCGTTGTCAGTCACCAAAGCTTGTTTACCCTTAATTTTGCCACCGAAACTAACCCGTTCAAACATGAAGGACATTCTGAAACGCTACTTCAGTACCGACAATGTGCTAGCCTTCTTTATCTGGGCTTTCATCATGGCCATTGTCATCTACTGGAATAACAGTCACTATTAAAAAAGAATTGCCGCCCGGCACCCATAAAAAAGAGCCATTCTCAGCAGAATGGCTCTTTTTTTATCAAATCAATGCGCTAGTTCAATACAGGGTCGGCAATGATAGGAACAAGTACGTCGGACATAGCCGGACCCTCGTCGTTCCACTCAATCAAAAAATTGTTTTTGCCCTCGCCAATCATGATACGGAAGTACTGCTGCTGTACCAGTTCCAGCATATTCAGAAACAGGAAGATGGCATGTATGCGGTTTTCGCACACCTCAAATATCTTTTCAAAGCCCATGGAACGCTCAAAACGTACGGCCTGCAGCATGTACTCACGGGTTTCTTCCATGCTGTAGTTGTACTTAAATACCACGTGCTGCGGCCGATTGTTTCGTTCGTGCACCCGTTTCATCAGCTTCTCAAAAGTCTTCATCAGCTTAAACAGGGTCACGCTCTGTATTTCAGTGCCTTCGCCGGCCTCTTCGCCTATTTCATTCAGCTCCTGCTGTATGTTGCCCCGCTTCACCATCAGCATTCTGATAGCTTCCAGTTCAGCCATTTTCATGGAGGCCTCTTTGAAACGCTTGTACTCCAGAATCTTGTCTACCAGCTCCTGGCGGGGGTCAATTTCGTTTCCCTGCGCATCCAGCTCTTTGCGAGGCAGCAGCATCTTAGCCTTTATACGCATCAGCGTGCTTACAAACAGGATGAATTCGCTGCTCAGTTCAATGTTCAGCTTTTCCTGTGCATGCACATAGGCCAAAAAATCTTTGATGATACGGGTGATCGGGATATTGTAGATATCCAGTTCGTCCCGCTCTATGAAAAACAGAAGCAGGTCGAACGGGCCCTCAAACTGAGGAAGCTTGATTTGATACGATATAGCTGCCATACTTACTAACCTCAACCCATCAGTATTGCAAACATTGTGCAACCATTGATGGACCAGCCAAATGTAAGCGCCTGAAAAAGCCCTGTAAACGGGAGTTTTACAGGGCTTAATCACATGTGGAAAAACTGGTTAAAACTTGGCACTGGCCCCTAGCCCAAACGTGCCCAGGTACTGCAGCCTGGGGCCATTGAGGCCGGCCGGCTGTATGTCATTGTCGTAGGCCAGGTTGAGCAGGTAGCTCAGCGTGAGCCATTTGTTTACCTTGAATACGATGCTATTGGTCCAAAACAGATCAATGTTTTCCGGCTTGTTCAGGTAGTTGGAGTAGAGGTCGATCCGGCTGGAATAGTTGACGTTTTTCAAGATTTCCTTGTTGAAGTTGCCCGACAGAAATGCGCCAAACTGTGCATCTAATTTGCGCTCCGGGTCTACCCCATACAAGCTGGCCAACGGCTTTTCGCCAGCTGGTGGCGGGTTAGTACTGTAGCTGAAGGGATCGCCCGAAATGATTACCAGGCGGGCAGCCACTGGCGAAAAGAAAAGGCTGAAATGCTTATTGGGCCGCCAATCTAGACCAGGTGTGAGCAGCATATAGGCCGGCGCAAAAAAGCCGGAAGTACGGCGTCTCGGATTGCTTTCGTAATCGTAGCCATTGGTAAACTGCGAACGCAGGTTGAATATGCCCGAAATCGACAGTGTTTTTTCAGGATTCAGCGCATGGCCGTACTTCGAAAAAAGGTCGAAGAAATCAGCTGTTTTGCGCAGTCCCTGCGACTGGTTGTTCAAATAAGCATAGCTGGCCTTGAGCGTATTGTCCCAGCTATTTCGCTTGCCTGCGTAGTTGGCATACAGGTCTACAGAAGCACCAAGCGATAGCGCAAACTTTTCGGTAACGCCCACCCAATATGAGTTGTTTTGCTGCGAAATGGCCAAAGCAAACGTGCCACCAAATTTCCAGGGGGCTTTTTTGCTGGTATCGGCTGCTACTGCTTTATTGGTAGTCAGTTGGTCTATCTGCTTTCTGGCATCCTGCGCCATGCCAGTATATACCAGCAGCAGCAGTGCAAAGCTTATGCGTGTTTTCATAGTCAGTTGATTTTGGGTAGGCACAAAAATAGCCGGTGAGCACGAACTGCTAAAGGATTGCTCCAACAGCTTTGCCACCGGCTACCCTTGCTTGTAGCAGGCTATTTTTTCAATGCATCACGTATTTCAGCCAGCAGCGCTTCTGTAGGCGTGGGGCCGGCCGGTGGCGGTGGCGCCTCGGCTTTTTTCATTTTGTTGATGCCCTTTACCACCAAAAACAAAACAAAGGCAATGACCACAAACGAAATAACGGCCGACAGAAAATTGCCATACTTGACAGCACCCCATTTCAGGTCTTTGATGTCTTGCAGATTGGCGGCTTTCAGTGCCGGATCGAGAATGAGGGGCGTGATCACATTGTCGATCAGCGAGGTAACGATGCTACCAAAAGCGCCGCCAATGACCACGCCAATGGCCAGATCGACTACGTTGCCTTTCACGGCAAACTCTTTGAACTCTTTCAAAAATCCCATAGGTAAGTGTTTTTTAGGGTGATAAACATAATTGGAAAATAGCTCATTCCGGTCATTGCCACACACTGCTCTGCTACTTAGTACCCCGTCAGGCCCTTGCCTATCGCCAAATCCGTCATGAATAAATACCGCTTCCAAAGCAGTTTATGCTCACTTTTGCCCGGCAGCAGTGCAGCTAACACATCAACTATTTCATTTGAAAAAACCTGTCGACGCCTGGCTCAATTGGCTACTGTTTGTATTGCTCTGCCTCATTTGGGGCAGCTCATTCATCCTCATGAAATTGGGCCTGTACAACCAACAGGGGCACCCTTTACTATCGGCCTACGAAGTAGCAGCACTGCGCATGTTAAGTGCGGGGCTGGTACTGCTGCCCCTGGCGCCGGCAGCCTTCCGGCGGCTGGCTACCCGCAGCACCCGCTGGTTTACCATTTTGTCGGGCTTGCTCGGTAGCTTTCTTCCCGCTTTTTTGTTTTGTCTGGCCGAAACCCGTATCGATTCATCGCTGGCCGGTGCCATCAATGCCATGACCCCATTGTTTGTGCTACTGGTGGCCACCGGGCTGTACGGCACCAAAATCCCTTCGCACAAATGGCTGGGTATTATGATTGGTTTTGGCGGCTGCCTGTTGCTGTTTGGCGGTGCCAATATGAAGAGCCAGCCGCTGGCCTATGGCTTGCTGGCTGTATTGGCTACCATTTGCTATGGCCTCAATGTAAACATGGTAAAAAGCCGGTTGCTACACGCCGGTTCGGTTGATATTGCTACCATTGCCTTTTCCTTTCTCATTGTGCCATCGGTGGCGGTATTGTGGGCCACCGGCTATTTTGGCAAAATGCAGCTGCGCACAGATTTGTGGGTGCCCACCGGCGCTTCTGTGGTGTTAGGCATATTTGGTACAGCGCTGGCATCTATCCTCTTCTACATCCTGGTCAAAAGAGCAGGCATTATTTTCCCCTCATTGGTTACGTATGGCATTCCATTTGTGGCCATGGGCTGGGCCATTTTCTTTCATGAGCAACCTGGCTGGAACCAATATGCAGGTCTGGCAGTGATTTTAGCGGGTGTGTATTTGGCCAATCGGTCGGGCGGCAGCAAAAATCCCGCCGGCGGATAAGCGCAGCGGGATTTTCGCACAAGCAGATTAAAAATATCTGGCTATTGCTTACACAGTCATGATTTCTTTTTCTTTCGCGTCCAGGTGCTTCTCTACCAGCGCTATGTAGCGATCGGTCAGCTGCTGAATATCCGTCTCGGCATCTTTAGCAGCATCTTCGCTCAGGCCGTCTTTTTGCATCTTTTTCACCTTTTCTATGGCATCTCGGCGCAGGTTGCGAATGGCTACTTTGGCATGCTCGCCTTCGCCGCCCGATTTCTTAACCAGCTCACGCCGGCGTTCTTCTGTAAGCGGTGGCAGAAAAATGCGGATGATGTTGCCGTCGTTTTGAGGTGTCACACCAATATTGGCTTGCAAAATAGATCGCTCTATGGGTTGCAACATGTTCTTTTCCCATGGCTGTATTGTAAGTGTGCGGGCATCCAATACCGAAATGTTGCCCACCTGATTGATGGGCGTCGGATTGCCGTAGTAGTCTACCACCAACCCATCCAGCATTTGCGGGGTTGCTTTTCCTGCTCTTACCTTGGCCAATTCTCCTTCCAGGTGATTGATTGCCTTGCGCATCGACTCCTCAGTTTCCCTGATCAGGAGTCCGGTATCTGTTGACATAACGGTGCTTTTTGGGTGGGCAAACCTAACAGAAAAGCTTGATTCTACCAGCGATCACTACCACCTGGCTTTCAGGCTAATTGGCAGCTTTTTTTGGCGAAACAGCAATCACTGGCGCCTCACTACTATCGGGCACCAGCCGGGGTACCGATTTGCGCAACAGGCGCTGGCGGCGGCGCTTGTACAAATACAGCGATAGGCCGATGCTGAGAAAGCCGAGCCCATTGATCAGTAGCAGCAGCCGGGTATTGCCCCAGCTTTGCAGCTGGTAGCTTAAAAGGGCCACTACCAACCCCACACCTGTCAAAAACAAGGTGATCTGCAGATGAGACCAACCGAAGCGCAGCAGGATATGGTGCACATGGTTTCGATCGGGCGTGAATGGCGGTATGCCACTGAAAATACGGAAGGCAAACACCCGTAACGTATCGAAAAGGGGCACGAAAAGGATAGCAAACCCTACGGCGGCAGGCGACTGAATGGCCCACACGCTGGCATTGCCTGCGGTTTGAATAAAATGGATAACAAGCGTAGCATGCACCAGACCACACAAAAGGCTGCCGGTATCGCCCATGAAAATGCGGGCCGGCGGATAATTAAAAATGAGAAAGGCACCCACCGCACCCGCCAGCGAGGTGGCCATACAGGCATACTGAAAATCGCCATTGATGGCAAAATAGAGTGCGAACAAAGCGGCGCTTAAGAAACTGAGGCTACCCGCCAGCCCGTCTATTCCATCAATCAGATTGAAGGCATTGATGATGACTACAATGGTAGCAATGGTGAAAATTTGGGAAGCGATGGGGGGTAAATCGTAGATGCCGAGCATGCCGCCCATTGAGCCGATGACCAACCCTCCTTTGAATACCAGCAACGCAGCAGCCAACAACTGGCCAAAAAACTTCTTGAACGGCGAAATATTCAGCAGATCGTCTTTCAGGCCAATAAAGAACATGATGAGGGCTGCGGCCACAAAGTATTGCAGTACAAAATGAGTACCGCTAAATACTACCGACAGCAAAAAAGCGGTAATAAAACCGGCAAACATGGCCA